>JAGOBT010000572.1 GCA_017999135.1 Burkholderiaceae bacterium | reverse complement strand
GGAAGATGAGCTTGCGTAGCGTCTCGTGGGCCCGGAGATGGGTCTGGGAGCCAGCCCACGCAGCCGGCGGGCACGCCGCAGGCATGGGCACGGGCGCGGTTGATGCCGTCACCCTGCTGGCTGCCCACGCCCAGCCGCACGCGGTACTGCAGCACCTGGCGGTTGGTGGCGGGCATGGCGCCCAGGTTGAAGGCCAGCACGGGACCGACACCACCGACGGGATCGGCAATCCGCACGCCATCGACCATCGCCGTGCCGGCGATGTAGGTGAAGCCGGCCGGCAAGCGGTCGACCACCGTGGTCTGGCGCGGGCGGGCGCCGCTGGTCAGCTGCACGGTGATGCTGTAGCGCACCGTGTCGCCCACCTCGGCCACCGCGCGGTCGCCGGTCTTCTGCAGGCTGATGCCGCCGGGCAGCACCGGATCGAGCGGGATGTGGTTGTTGACAATGGCCGGGCCGCGCGAGCCGGTCTCCACCGTGGTGTACCAGGTGGTGGGGTTGCCAGTGGCCGGCGGCGTGGGCTGGGCCTGCACCGGGTAGGTGCCCGGGCCCTGGGGCAGCACCAGGGGCGTGGTGCTGGCCGGGATCAGTGCCGACGGCGCGGTGTAGCCCGGTGGCGGCGTGACGCTGATGGTGAAGCTGCAGCGCGCCGGCGCACTGGCCAGGAAGAAGAACTGGTACAGCCCGTCGCTGCCCACCTGCATGGAGATGGCGTTGCCGTTGACGGTGTAGCCGCCCAGGGTGGCGCCGGCCACCTGGTTGCGCGGATCCCAGCCGGGGCAGGACGTGCCCGGTGTGGGCGCCAGCGTCACCGTGGCGCCGCCCAGCGGCGTGCGCGTTCCGGCGTCGTACAGCACACCACTCGGGTCGACACCCAGCGGCAGGCTCTGCTGCGGCAGCAGCCGGCCTGGGGCCAGCACCACGTCCAGCACGGGCTGGCCACTGGTGCGGGTGCAACTGCTGGCGACACCCTGGGCCACGGCGTCGGCCACGCAGCCCACGCCAGACGTGCCAGGGCCGGTGTCGCCGTTGACCGGGTAGCCGAAGGCCACGCCGGTTTCCGGATGGCGATAGCGCACCTGCAGCGGCACGCCGGGCAGCAGATCACCGATCTGCCAGGTGCCATCCGCAGCGGTGGTGGCGGTGGCCACCACCGCGCCGGCTGCATCGACGATCTCCACCGTCCAGCCCGGCAGGCGGCGGTCGCCGCTGTCGAGCTGGCGCGCCACCGGGCCGGACTCGAACCAGGCCGTGCCGGCGATCGACGCGCTGGCCTGCACCACCGCCGGGTCGCGGCAGGCGTTGTGCAGGATGGCGGCGTCGCACACCGGCAAGGCATCGGCCGTGCCGGCGTCGAAGGCGGCGCGGTCGGCAGCGCTGGGCGCGCGGGCCGGCAGTTCACCGCCGCCGTCCACCAGCACCAGGTTCTGCAGCGGCGACCGGGCCAGCGCGTCGGCGTTCACCCGCAACGTGGCGGTGATCGGCGCCGCAGTGGCGCCAGCCGGCAGCACCGTGCTGCTGGTGCAGCGGAAGGCGGTGTCGCCCGCCGCGCCGGTGCAGGCCCAGCCCGCACCGGTGGGCGCGGCGGCCAGCGCCATGCCGGCCAGCAGCTTGTCGCTGACGGTGTAGGCGCCGGTGGTGGCCACCTCGCCGGCATTGCGCACCGCCAGCGTGGCGGTGAAGCGGTTGTTCACCGTCACCGTGGCCGGGCTGTGCGACTTGGCCACCCGCAGGTCGGGTGAATTGCCGATCTCGCCGAAGTTGTTGGCCACGCCCTGCCCGCCCGGCGGCACCGTGATGCCACCAATGACCGACGGCGCCACCGTGGGGGCGGTGGCGGTGCCACCCAGCGTGCCCGGCGTGGTCTGGCCGTTCACCGTGCCGGCAGGCTGGGTGGGTTCGGTCAGGGTGTAGCTGCCGGGGCGCAGGCCGTCGAAGGCATAGCCGCCGTCGGCGCCGGTGGTGGCGTTGCGGGTGACCGGGCGGCCCAGGTCGTCGGTGCCCGTCAGCTGGATCAGCACGCCGGTCAGGCCGGTTTCGCTGGCGTCGATGCTGCCGTTGTCGTTGTTGTCGGCATACACCCGGCCTGCCAGCTGGGCGGGCGGGATTTCACCGAAGTTGTGGCCCGACGAGGTCTGCGACAGGCCCAAGGGGATGGCCGTGATGGCGCTGGGCGTGGTGCCCGGCGCGGTGGCTGTGCCGCCGGTGGTGCCGGCCACGGTGCTGCCGTTCAGCGTGCCGCTGGGCTGGATGGGCTCGCGCACGGCGTAGGTGCCCGGGGGCAGCGCCTCGAAGCGGTAGTTGCCGCTGGCGTCGGTGGTGGTGGTGCGGCTCACGGCGTTGCCGGCGATGTCGGTGCCGGTCAACTCGATCACCACGCCGGCGATGCCGGCCTCGCTGCCGTTGACGGTGCCGCCGTTGTCGGCGTCCAGCCACACCCGGCCGGCGATCACGCTGTTGCTGGCGATCTCGCCGAAGTGGTTGCCGGCCGAGCCCGCCACCGGCAGGCTGCCGATGCGGATGGCATTGGCGCTGCTGGTGTTGCCGCTGCCGGGGTTCTCGCCGCCCTGCAGATAGCCAGGCGGCTGCACCTGGCAGATGGTGTAGGCCAGGCCGGCCGCCGCGCCGCTGAAGCTGTAGTTGCCCGATGCGTCGGTCACCGTGGTGGCCACCGGGGCGGCGCTGCAATCGGTGCCGCGCACCAGGTTCAGCGTCACGCCGGGAATGCGCCCGTCGGTGGGCACCGGGTCCATCGCGGTGTTCCGGTTCAGGTCGATGTAGACCGTTCCGCTGATCGGCGCGATGCCCAGTTCACCGAACAGGTAGCCGCTGGCCTGCTGGCCGGCGCCCAGGGCGA
>JAGOBT010000571.1 GCA_017999135.1 Burkholderiaceae bacterium | reverse complement strand
GAGCCCGAACCCGAAGGTCAGATCGGATCCCAGGTGAACACATCACCCGAGCGATCAAGCCCATAGAAGCCGGACTTGAGCGCAGGCATGGCGTGCGAGGCCACCGTCTCGGCTGTCCAGCCTTCGCTGCGGTGCACGCTGCGTTCGGGGCGCGGCTGGCTCATCAGGAAGATCTCGTTGTTGCGCACGGCGAAGATCTGGCCGTTGACGTCCTTGGCCGCGTCGCTGGCCAGGTAGACGGCGATCGGGGCGATCTTGGCCGGTGTCATCTGCTGGATCTTGGCCACGCGGGCCTGCTGCTCGGGCGTGTCGGTCGGGATGCTGCCGATCATGCGGCTCCAGGCAAACGGCGCAATGCAGTTGCTGCGCACGTTGAACTTCATCATGTCCAGCGCAATGCTCTTGCTGAGCGCCGCGATGCCCAGCTTGGCCGCCGCATAGTTGGCCTGGCCGAAGTTGCCGATCAGCCCCGACGTGCTGGTCATGTGCACGTAGGCACCGCTGCCCTGCTCCTTGAAGTGGTTGGCAGCCGCCCGGCTGACGTAATAGGCGCCGTACAGGTGCACCTTGATCACCGCGTCGAACTCGTCCACGCTCATCTTGTGGAAGAAGCGGTCGCGCAGGATGCCGGCGTTGTTCACCACCGCGTCGATGCGGCCGAAGCTGTCGAGCGCGCACTGGATGATGCGGCCGGCTGCCGCCACCTCGGCCACGCTGTCGGTGTTGGCCGCAGCCTGCCCGCCGGCGGCCTGGATCTCGGCCACCACCTTCTGCGCCGGGCCGGTGTCGCCGCCCTCGCCCGACACGCTGGCGCCGATGTCGTTGACGACCACCTTCGCGCCTTGCGCGGCGCATTGCAGGGCGATGTCGCGGCCGATGCCGCCGCCTGCGCCGGTGACGACGACGACCTTGCCTTCGAGCATGGTTCCTTGGGACATTTGTTGGTTCTCCTCAGGTTGGAAATCGGGGGGGGGATCGGGCCGGCGCTCAGCGCTTGGCGCTGTCCATCTGGCGGGCGATCAGTTCCTTCATCACCTCGTTGCTGCCGCCGTAGATGCGGCCCACGCGGGTGTCGGCATACAGCCGTGCAATCGGGTAGTCGTTCATGTAGCCGTAACCGCCGTGCAACTGCACGCACTCGTCGACCACCTGGCCGACCATCTCGCTGACCCACCACTTGCTCATCGATGCGGTGGCCACGTCCAGCGTGTCGTCCAGGCTGCGCTGGATGCAGTCGTTGATGAAACTGCGGGCGATGGTCAGCTTGGTCTGGCACTCGGCCAGTTTGAAGCGGGTGTTCTGCATGGCCATCAGCGGCTTCCCGAAGATCTGGCGCTGCTGCACATAGGCCAGGGTCTCGTCGATGGCGCGCTGCATGGTGGCCACCCCGCCCACCCCGATGATCAGCCGCTCGCGCGGCAGCTGCTCCATCAGCTGCACGAAGCCGCGGCCCTCTTCGGTGCCCAGCAGGTTGCTCACCGGCACCCGCATGTCGTCGAAGAACAGCTCGGCGGTGTCGATGGTGTGCTGGCCCACCTTGTCCAGCAGCTTACCGCGGCGGAAGCCCTCCAGCCCGTCGACCTCGGCCATGATCAGGCTGATGCCCTTGCCACCCTGCTCGGCCCCGGTGCGGGCCACGATGCAGACCAGGTTGGCGTGGTAGCCGTTGGTGATGAAGGTCTTGGCGCCGTTGATGACGTAGAAATCGCCATCTTTCTTGGCGCTGGTGCGGATGGCCTGCAGGTCCGTCCCCGCGCCCGGCTCGGTCATGGCGATGGCGGCCACCATCTCGCCGCTGGCCATCTTGGGCAGCCACTTCTTCTTCTGCCACTCGGTGGCATAGCGCAGGATGTAGTGGGCCACGATGGCCGAGTGCACGCTGTTGCTGAAGCCGCCAGCCATCTTGTAGGCGTGGCTCTGGGTCAGCACCACCTCGTGGCGGAAGTCGCCGCCACCACCGCCGTACTCCTCAGGGATGCTGGCGCACAGCAGGCCTGCGGCGCCGGCCTTGGTCCACAGGTCGCGGTCGGCGCGGCGCTGCTGGCGCCAGCGGGCGTCGTTGGGCAGGCATTCCCGCTCGAAGAACTTGTCGGCGGTGTCGGCCAGCATGGCCAGGTCGCTGTCCATCCAGGCGGGGGTGGGGGTGGTGATCATCGGGGTGTCCTTCGGGTGGATGTTCAGGCGATGGCGACCACGGCGTCGCCGGTCAGCTTGACCTGGCCGTGCTGGTTGGTGGTCTGCAGGGACAGGCGGGCGCGGCGTTCGCCGTTGACGTCGAACAGCTCGGTCACTGTGCCGCTGCAGGTGATGGCCTCGCCCACCTGGGTGATGGCGACGAAGCGCACGCCGTACTCGCGGATGCGGCGCTGCGGCACCCAGTTGGTCAGCAACCGGCCCAGGTAGCCCATGCTGAGCATGCCGTGGGCGAACACGTCGGGCGAGCCGCCCGCCTTGGCATAGTCGATGTCCACATGCATCGGGTTGTGGTCGCCAGAGGCGCCGCAGTAGAGCGCCAACGTCAGGCGGCTGACCGGCGGGGTGGTGAACGTCGGCAGCACGTCACCGGTCTTGAGTTGCGAGAGCTCAACCATGGCGTACGACCGTGATGCCATGCAGATCGGCAATGTGGTGACCGTGCTGGTTGGTCACGCGGGTTTCGCGCACCACGAATTCCAGCAACCCGCCCTTCTTGGCATAGATGTCGGCGATGCGCTGTTCGAAGGTCAGCGTGTCGCCGGCAAACGCCATGGCGTGGTAGGTGAAGCGCTGCTCACCGTGCAGCACCTTGGGCACCGGCAGGTCGAGCAAGTCGCGCAGCGCGCCGGGGTTGGGGCTGTCCATCTCCATGCAGAACAGGAA
>JAGOBT010000570.1 GCA_017999135.1 Burkholderiaceae bacterium | reverse complement strand
GCGAGGCGCCGTTGCGCGCGCCATGGGGGGGGAGGGCATCATGGGCTGGTGTGTCCTTGCTCGATGGGATATCGGCCGGAGCCGGACAAACTTCAGCCGCGCCGCCGCGGCGGCGCGACCAGACGCCTTCAGACGCGCTGGTAGATGGTCTTGCCGCGCAACTGGAACAGGTCGCGCGCGTCGGTGAAGTTCTCCGAATGCCCCACATACAGCAGCCCGCCGGGCCTGAGCACGCCGTGCATCTGCTGCAGCACCTGGCGCTGCGTGGGGTTGTCGAAGTAGATCATCACGTTGCGGCAGAAGATGATGTCGAACGGCTCGCCCAGGCCGCCGGCGCCCGTCCAGCCGCGGCTCATCAGGTTGAACGGGCGGAACTCGATCAGCTTGGCCAGATCGGGCTTCACCCGCATGAAGCCGGCATTGGCGCCCTTGCCGCGCAGGAAGTGCCGGTGCAGGCGCTCGGGCGACAGACCGCGGGCGTCGGCGTCGTACACGCCGCGCTGGGCGGTGGCCAGCACCTTGGTGTCGATGTCGCTGGCGACGATGCGCGCCGGCGCTGCGCTGCCCAGTGCCTCGACCACGGTGATGGCGATGGAGTAGGGCTCTTCGCCGGTGCTGGCCGCACTGCACCAGATGCGCAGCGGCTTGCCCGCGTTCTTGCTGGCGATGGCCTTCAGGTCGTCGACCAGGGCGTGGAAATGGTGCTCCTCGCGGAAGAAGGCGGTCAGGTTGGTCGTCAGGCAGTTGACGAACTCCTGCCACTCGGCATCGCCCGACGGCCCGGTGTTGGCCTGCAGCCATTGCAGGTAGGCGGCGAAGCTGCGGTGGCTGGTCTCGCGCAGCCGGCGCGACAGGCGGCTGTACACCATGGCCTGCTTGCCGGCGTGCAGGCTGATGCCGGCGCGCTGGTAGATCAGCTCGCGCACCCGGTCGAAATCGGCTGCCGAGAAGCTGAACTCCTGGTCACCGGCCAGGGGGGCGGCAGCGGGGCGTGCGGTGGCTGCCGCACGGGGGCCCGCAGCGGTGGTGGCAGAGCGGGTGGCAGGCGGCATGTCGGTCATGCCGGCAGTCTGGGCGCAGCGCAGTGTGGCGCAAGCGCTGAAATGCGGCGCTGCGGCGGTGCATCTCGTCGGCTGGACGCACAGCTGCCGATCTAGACTGCGGCCACTACCCACTGCGCCAGCCCTCACCGCGCCCTGCCCACCCCCGCCGCCCGTGGACGCCGCACCCGCTGACCCTGCCCTGGCCGATGGCCGCACCCTGCGGCTGGATTCGGCGCTGGCCCTGTTGCGCCAGGCCGGCCAGGCCGAACCGTCGGCCGAGCCCGGGTCACCGGCCTACCTGCAGGCGCTGATCGACCAGCTGGTGGATCTGTCCAGCCGCGACGCACTGACCGGCCTGGCCAACCGCCGCAACTTCGAGCTGGCGCTGGCGCGCGAGGTGGACCGCGTGGCCCGATCCGGTGAATCGGCCCTGCTGCTGATGGTCGACATCGACCACTTCAAGCGGGTCAACGACACCCACGGCCATGGTGCCGGCGACCTGGTGATCCGCGCCGTGGGACAGGCGCTGACCGACAGCGTGCGGCCGATGGATCTGGTGGCCCGCATCGGTGGCGAGGAATACGCGGTGCTGCTGCCCAACTGCCCGCCCGCCTTCGGGCCGCAGGTGGCCGCACGGGTGCGCCAGCGGGTGGCGCGCAGCAGCGTGGCCCTGCAGGATGGGCAGCGGCTGGTCGTCACCTGCAGCGTGGGCGGCGCGTTTGCACCGCAGTGGGTGCGGTCCACCCCCGGCATCTGGCTGCAGCGCGCCGACCTGCAGCTCTACCGGGCCAAGGCGGAGGGGCGCGACCGGGTGTGCCTGGAACACACCGCCGCGCCCGATGTCAGTGTGCAGGAGCGTGACATGCTGCTGGGCAGCCACGCCAGCCAGGATTCCGAATGAGCCAAGCAACCCAAGCGGGCGGTGCCCGCCGTGGTGCCGTCATCACCGCCATCACCAGTGGCAAGGGCGGCGTCGGCAAGACGCTGGTGGCCGCCAACCTGGCCGCCGCGCTGGCCCGCGCCGGCCAGCGCGTGCTGGTGCTCGACGCCGACCTGGGACTGGCCAACCTGGACGTGGTGCTGAACCTGTCGGCCCGCGTCACGCTGCACGACGTGTTCACCGGCAAGGCCACGCTGGACGAAGCACTGCAGCCGGCTCCGGGCGGCTTCTCGGTGCTGCTGGCGGGCTCGGGCCTGGTGGAATACAGCCGCATGACCCCCGAAGTGCGCGACAAGCTGCTCGACGTGATCGCCCAGGTGCGCCCGCGCTTCGACCAGGTGCTGCTCGACACCGGCGCCGGCATCTCCGACGTGGTGCTGTTCACCGTCTCGCTGGCCGACGAGGTGCTGATCGTGGCCACGCCCGAGCCCACGTCGCTGACCGATGCCTACGCCACGGTGAAGGTGCTGGCCACCACCCAGCCGGCGCGGCCGATGCGCCTGCTGGTCAACCAGGTGCAGAAGGCCGGTGAAGGCCGGGCGGTGGCCACGCAGCTGCAGCAGGTGGTCGACCGCTTCGTCTCGCCCGGCCTGGCCGCACCGGTGCGGCTGCTGCCGCTGGGTGAGGTGCCGCTGGATGCCGCGGTGCGGACATCGGTGCAGCGCCGCCAGTTGCTGATGGACGCGCTGCCGGGCAGCCCGGCAGCCGTGGCCCTGGCCGCAGCAGCGGCCCGCCTGCTGCCGCCCTGAGCCGGCGACAGAACCGCCATCGCCAGGGCTGGCACACTGCCGGCCCATGCAAGATGACGATGTGGCCACCCCCGAACCCGTGCCGCCGTTCCAGCGCCTGGGCGGCGAGCAGGGCGTGCGCGCCCGGGTC
>JAGOBT010000066.1 GCA_017999135.1 Burkholderiaceae bacterium | reverse complement strand
GCCGTGGGCAAGCTCAACGGCCAGAAGCTGAACCTGATCGTCTGCGACGTGAACATGCCCAACATGGACGGGCTGACCTTCCTGCGCCACCTGAAGACCACCGGTGCCTACAAGTTCACCCCGGTGATCATGCTGACCACCGAGTCGCAGGAGAGCAAGAAGGCCGAAGGCAAGGCCGCCGGCGCCCGCGCCTGGATCACCAAGCCGTTCCAGCCGTCCACCCTGGTGGACGCGGTGAACAAGCTCTGCGTCTGACCTGCAGGAGCTGCACCATGGCCGCTCCCGTCCTGGTGATCGATGACTCGGCCAGCGTGCGCCAGCTGACGCGGATGATGCTCGAACGCGCCGGCTACAGCGTGATCGAGGCCACCGACGGCGAGGACGCCTACGAGAAGCTCGACGGCCGGCCGCTGGGCATGATCCTCTGCGACCTGGCCATGCCGCGCATGGACGGGCTGAGCTTCCTGCGCCTGCTGCGCCACCACCCGCGCTACCGCAGCACGCCCCTGGTGGTGCTGAGCACCGAAACCCGCCTGGAGCAGCGCACCGCCGCCCGCGTGGCCGGCGCGCAGGCCTTCATCCCCAAGCCCGTGCGCCCGACCGACCTGGTCGACACCGTGCAGCGCCTGTGCCACTGAGAGACCCCCGGACATGACCGAGACCCTGACCCCCATCCGCGGGCCCGCGCTGAGCCTGGGCTCCGAGCTGACCATTGCCCAGGCCGCCCAGCACCGCGAGACCCTGGTCGATGCGGTGGCCGCCGCATCGGGCGACCTGCAGCTGGACCTGGCTGTGGTGAGCGAATTCGATTCCAGCGGCGTGCAGCTGCTGCTGTCGGCACGGCGCAGCCTGGCCGAGCGCGGCCACGCCCTGCAGATCGTGGCGGCCAGTGCTGCCGTGCGCGACGCACTCGCCCTGTTCGGCCTGTCCACCCTGCTGGACACACCGGCCACCGCTGCGGCGGCCCACTGAGGACACCCCCAAGATGCACCGCGACGACGACGCCGAGATCATTGCCGCCGCCCGGGTGGGCTTTCTCGATGAAGCGGCCGACATGCTGCAGCAGTTCGAGCAGGCCCTGCTGGTGATGGAGACCGACCCGGCCGATGCCGAGAACCTGAACGCCGCCTTCCGCGCCGCGCACACCATCAAGGGCACGGCCGGCCTGTTCGGCTGCGACGCGGTGGTGCTGTTCACCCACGAGGTGGAGACCCTGCTCGAAGGCCTGCGCTCCGGCGCCCTGCCGGTCACCGACGCCATCAGCGCCGCCCTGCTGGAAGGCCTGGACCAGATGGCCGCCCTGCTGGACGAGGTGCGCAGCGGCCGCAGCAGCCCCGCGGTGGCCGAGCGCAGCCAGGTGCTGGGTGCCCGGCTGCGCCAGCTGTATGGTGCGCCGGCTGCCGCAGCGCCTGCCCCCGCCGACACGCCCGCAGCGGCGGACAGCACCGACACGCCGCCCGCCGGCGCCGGCGCCTGGCACCTGTCGCTGCGCTTCGGGCCCGACGCCCTGCGCAACGGGCTCGACCCGCTGGCCTTCATCCGCTATCTGGCCAAGCTGGGCAGCATCACCGGCTGCGCCATCGTGGCCGAGGCCCTCCCCGCCCTGGCCGATCTGGACGCCGAGGCCTGCCACCTGGGCTTCGAGCTGGGCCTGCGCAGCAGTGCCAGCCAGGGCGAGATCGAGAGCGTGTTCGAGTTCGCTGCCGACGACTGCAGCCTGCACATCCTGCCGCCCGACGCCGACGGCGACGCCTTCGAGCAACTGCTGGACCTGCGCTGCCAGGGCGACGGCGCCGCCACCGAGGCGCTGCTGGCGCTGTGGGCCGGCATCGGCGTGGGCATGGGCCAGCTGAGCCAGGACACCAGCGCCCCCCCGGCCGAGGCCGATGCGGCCGAAGACGAGGGCACCACCGCCACCGCCACCGCCACGGCCAGCGCGGCCAACCCGGCCACCGCGGCGGCCGTGGCCGAGCCCGCCGCCGTGCTGGCCACCGACCGCCGCACCGGCCGAGACCGCCGTGCACCGGCCGAGGCCCGCTTCGTCAAGGTGCGTGCCGACAAGCTCGACCACCTGATCGACCTGATCGGTGAACTGGTGATCGCCGGATCGGGCGCCCAGATGGTGGCCAACCAGGAAGGCTCGGCCCTGTTCCTGGAGGCCACCCAGCGCGTCAGCGACCTGGTGCAGGCCACCCGCGACGGCGCGCTGGCGCTGCGCATGGTGCCGGTGGGCGAGACCTTCAGCCGCTTCCAGCGGGTGGTGCGCGACACCAGCAAGCAGCTGGGCAAGGAGATCGAGTTCGTCGTCACCGGTGGCGACACCGAGCTGGACAAGAGCATGGTCGAGTTGATCGCCGACCCGCTGATGCACCTGGTGCGCAACAGCCTGGACCACGGCATCGAGCTGCCGGCCGAGCGCCAGGCCGCCGGCAAGGCCGCCACCGGGCGGCTGGGCATCAACGCCTGCCATGAAGGCGGCAGCATCGTCATCGAAGTCAGCGACGACGGCCGCGGCCTGCGCCGCGACCGCATCCTGGCCAAGGCCATCGAGCGCGGCCTGCTGCCCGAGGGCGCGGCACCCAGCGACGCCGAGGTCTGGCAGCTGATCTTCGCGCCCGGCTTCTCCACCGCCGACAAGGTGACCGACCTGTCGGGCCGCGGCGTGGGCATGGACGTGGTCAAGCGCAACATCGAGGCGCTGCGCGGCCAGATCGCACTGACCAGCACCGAGGGCCAGGGCACGCGCACCCAGATCCGCCTGCCGCTGACGCTGGCCATGATCGACGGCTTCCTCACCCTGGTGGGCGGTGTGCACTATGTGCTGCCGCTGGGCGTGGTGAGCGAGTGCATCGCCGTGCCGAAGGAATGCCTGGCCGCGCCCACGCGCACCTGTGGCACCTTCGACCTGCGCGGCGAGGTGCTGCCCTACATCGACCTGGCGCTGTTCTACGGCGTGGTGCCGGGTGCGGCCACCGAGGCCGAGCCGCAGCGCCGCAGCCTGGTGGTGGTGCGTGACGGCGCGGTGCGCGTGGGCCTGGTGGTCGACCGCCTGCTGGGCGAGCACCAGACCGTGATCAAGCCGCTGGCCGGCATCTTCCGCCACCTGAAGGCACTGGCGGGTTCCACCATCCTGGGCTCTGGCGACGTGGCGCTGGTGCTCGACATGCAGGGGCTGATGGCCGCTGCCCTGCAGGCGCAGCAGCCTGTGCGCCACGCCCAGACCACCCCCCGTTTTGCCCTGAGCGAGTGACCGCCATGAAAAACCCCCTTCGCAGCATGAAGCTGTGGCAGAAGTTCAGTGCCATCGGCCTGATCGCGACGGTGATGTGCGCCGTGCCGCTGGTGCAGCTGATGCACTACAAGAGCGGCGAGATCGCCGTGGCCGAAGCCGAGGACGCCGGCATCGACCCGGTGCGCACCGCGCTGCAGCTGCAGCATGCGCTGCAGATCCACCGCGGCCTGACCAACCTGGTGCTGCGCGGTGATGCCACACCCGAAGCCGACCGCAAGGCCCGCGCCACCGAGGTGAGCCAGCACCACGCCAAGCTGGTCGGCCAGATGGAGGCGTTGGGCTACACCAAGGCGGTGGAGCAGGCCAAGGCCTGGAAATCAGCCTGGGACCAGCTGGCCGCGCGGGTCGACCAGCGTTCACTGAGAGCCGACGAGAGCTTTGCCGAGCACAGCAGCCTGTTGGCGGACAACATCAATGTCATCGATGCGGTCGCCGATGCATCGGGCCTGTCGCTCGACCCGGTCGCCGAAAGCTACTACCTGATGACCGCCATGGTTGACCATCTGCCGCGCCTGCTGGAGGTGACGGCACAGTTGCGCGGACAGGGCGCCGGCATGCTGGCCAGTGGCAAGGACGACCCCACCGAGAACGCCAGCCTGGCCGCACTGATGAAGCAGTCGGCCTACCTGAACGGCCGCGCCGCCGCGCAGATCGACAAGGCCATTGCGCTGAGCGACACGGTGAAGCAGTCGCTGGCCAGCACCCTGGCCGCCAAGAACACCGAGGTGGACAACTTCGTCAAGCTCACCCGCAGCGGCCTGATCGAGCGCACTGGCGCCGAGCCTGCGGCGGGTGACTTCTTCAAGGCCGGCACCGCCGCGGTGGATGCCCAGACCCGCACGCTCGCCGCCACCACCCAGGCACTGGAAGACCTGCTGCACGACCGCATCCACAGCACCCAGGTGACGCGCGCGACCTTGCTGGCCGCCCTGGCGGGCCTGGGCCTGCTGGCCCTGCTGCTGGGGGTGGCCATCACCCGGTCGGTCACCCGCCCCCTGGGCCATGCGGTGGACGCGGCCAACGCCGTGGCCAGTGGCGACCTGAACTTCCAGATCGACGACCGCGGCAGCGACGAGGCCGCCCAGCTGCTGCACCGCTTCAGCCAGATGCAGGACAGCCTGCGTGAACGCCAGCAGCAGGACGCCCAGCGCATGGCCGACACCCAGGCCGAGGCCGAGATGGCCCAGCGCACCGCCGAGGAGATCAACGCCACGGTCGACGCCGCCACCCAGGGCGACTTCACCCAGCGCATCGGCACCGAGGGCAAGAGCGAGTTCCACGCCAGCCTGTGCAACAAGTTCAACGAGCTGATCGACACCATCAGCGGCACCATGGCCGAGGTGCGCTCGGCCGCACAGCAGCTCAGCTCGGCCAGCGAGCAGGTCAGCCAGACCTCGCAGAGCCTGGCGCACTCGGCCTCGCAGCAGGCCGCGGGCGTGGAGGAGACCACCGCCAGCCTGCACGAGATCAGCGCCAGCGTGCGCCAGAACGCCGACTCGGCCACCGTCACCGACGGCATCGCCACCCAGGCCGCCAGCCAGGCCATGGAAGGTGGCCAGGCCGTGGGCCAGACAGTGGATGCGATGAAGAGCATCGCGCAGAAGATCGGCATCGTCGACGACATCGCCTACCAGACCAACCTGCTGGCACTGAACGCCGCCATCGAGGCCGCCCGTGCCGGCGAGCATGGCAAGGGCTTTGCCGTGGTGGCCGCCGAGGTGCGCAAGCTGGCCGAGCGCAGCCAGGCCGCCGCGCGCGAGATCGGCCAGTTGGCCGGCAACAGCGTGGGCCTGGCCGAGCGTGCCGGCCACCTGCTGCAGGCCATGGTGCCCAGCATCCACAAGACCAGCGAGCTGGTGCAGGAGATCGCCGCGGCCAGCGGCGAGCAGAACGGCAGCGTGGGCCAGATCACCGGCGCCATGAACCACCTCAACAGCACCACCCAGCAGACCGCCAGCGCCAGCGAAGAACTCAGCGCCACGGCCGAGGAGCTCAGCGCCCAGGCCCAGCGCCTGCAGGAGCTGATGGCCTTCTTCAAGCTGGCGCAGGACCAGGCACCGGCCAGCCGCGGCCGGCCCGCCAACACCGGTGCCCGGCAGCCCAGCGCGGTCGACGCCCCGGCCCCGGCGGCCGGTGCGGGCCTGCGCTTCGGCCAGGTGGCAAGCGCGCCCGCGCCACGCAGTGCGGTGCCCATGGGCCATGGTGGCCGCGCACTGGCACCGGCTGGTGACGTGGACGAGTCGTCGTTCGCGCGCTTCTGACACTCATCGACGCCGACCATGCGAAAGAACTTGCCCATCACCCAGCAGGAGTACCTGCTGCCCGAAGGCATGACCATCGTGTCGTGCACCGACCTCAAGGGCCGGATCACCTATGTCAACCCCGACTTCCTGACCGCGTCTGGCTTTGATCTGGACGAACTGATCGGCAAGGCGCACAACGTGGTCCGCCACCCCGACATGCCCGAGGAGGCATTTGCCGATCTGTGGCGCACGCTGCAGGCCGGCCGGCCCTGGACCGGCATGGTGAAGAACCGCTGCAAGAACGGCGACCACTATTGGGTGGTGGCCAATGCCACACCGCTGCTGGAGCGCGGGGCAGTGACTGGCTATATGTCGGTGCGCACCCGGCCAACCCGCGAGCAGGTCGCCGAGGCCGAGGCGGTCTACCGCCGCTTTCAGGCCGGCCGGGCCGAAGGGCTGGCCATCGAGGAAGGCCGCGTGGTGCAGCGCGGCATGCTGGCAGGCCTGAACCTGCCTGGCCGCTGGCTGGCGCGGGCCTCGCTGGGCACCCGCTTCGCCCTGCTGGGGGGCGGAACGCTGGTGGGGGCGGCGCTGGCCGCGGCGGCGGCATGGGCGGCATCGCTGCCGCTGGCAGTGGCGGCCGGCGTGCTGCTGATCGCCACCGTGCTGGGGCTGGCACGGCTGGGGCATCGCCTGCAGCGCCAGTGCCGGGCGGCGGCGGGCTTCCTCGACAACTTCTCGCAAGGCGTGTTCGACGGTGTCATCGACGCCAGCGGGCATGACGCGATGGCGCAGGCCATGCTGGCGCTCAAGCGCGTGCAGACCCGCGTGGGCTTCGAGTTCATCGACGCCAAGCGCCGCGCGGTGGAGGTGGAAGCGCAGCGCCAGGCCGAGAACCTGGTGACGCAGGAGGTGGCCGCCGTGGTCAGTGCGGCCACGGCCGGCGACCTGACCGGACGCATCCCGCTGGAGGGCAAGAACAGCTTCTTCCAGCAGCTGTGCGGTGGCGTCAATGCGCTGCTGGACACGGTGACCCACACCTTCATCAGCGTGCAGGCCCTGGCCACTGAGCTCAGCGCGGCCAGCGAGCAGGTCAGCCAGACCTCGCAGAGCCTGGCGCACGCGGCCTCCCAGCAGGCCGCCGGCGTGGAGGAGACCACCGCCAGCCTGCACGAGATCAGCGCCAGCGTGCGCCAGAACGCCGACTCGGCCACCGTGACCGACGGCATCGCCACCCAGGCCGCCAGCCAGGCCATGGAAGGTGGCCAGGCCGTGGGCCAGACAGTGGATGCGATGAAGAGCATCGCGCAGAAGATCGGCATCGTCGACGACATCGCCTACCAGACCAACCTGCTGGCACTGAACGCCGCCATCGAGGCCGCCCGTGCCGGCGAGCATGGCAAGGGCTTTGCCGTGGTGGCCGCCGAGGTGCGCAAGCTGGCCGAGCGCAGCCAGGCCGCCGCGCGCGAGATCGGCCAGTTGGCCGGCAACAGCGTGGGCCTGGCCGAGCGTGCCGGCCACCTGCTGCAGGCCATGGTGCCCAGCATCCACAAGACCAGCGAGCTGGTGCAGGAGATCGCCGCGGCCAGCGGCGAGCAGAACGGCAGCGTGGGCCAGATCACCGGCGCCATGAACCACCTCAACAGCACCACCCAGCAGACCGCCAGCGCCAGCGAAGAACTCAGCGCCACGGCCGAGGAGCTCAGCGCCCAGGCCCAGCGCCTGCAGGAGCTGATGGCCTTCTTCCGGCTGGCACAGGATGCCAGCCCCATCCGTGGCAGCAGTCCGGGCGCACGGCTTGCCCCTGCCGCGCCGCAGACCATGGCGGCCGAGTCACCCGCTGGCGGCAGTGGCATGCGTTTCGGCCAGGCGCGTGGCAGCACCCTCCGCGGCGGCGAGCCACCGGTGGGGCATGGAGGCCGCTCCCTCGCGCCGTCCGGTGACGTTGACGAATCCGCATGCACCAGTTTCTGACCCAATTGCACAATCCCATGCACACCACAGCCCCCAACTCCTACCCTGCAGGTCATGCCGACAGCGCCGCCACGCGTGGCCCGCGCGATCCTGTGGTTCGGCTTTTCGGGCAGCTGGGCTTCACCGCCAAATCGCTGCTGGCGGTCAGCCTGCTGCTGTTGCCACTGCTGGCCCTGCTGGCCTGGCAGGGGCGCCTGCAGTACGACCGCGACATGGCGGCCCAGCAACAGGCCGTGCGGCACCATGTGGAAGTGGCGCACCAGGTGCTGGCCTGGGCACACGGCCTGGAAACGTCTGGGGCGCTGTCGCGCAGCGCGGCCCAGCAGCTGGCCAGGTCGGCCGTGGCCAAGCTGCGCTACGGCCAGGGCGACTATTTCTGGATCAATGACATGCATCCGGTGATGGTCATGCATCCGGTCAAGCCCGAGCTGGACGGCAAGGACCTGTCCGGCTTCAAGGACCCGAACGGCTTCCACCTGTTCAAGGCCTTCGTCGACGTGGCGCGGCGCGATGGTGCGGGCCTGGTCGCGTACCAATGGCCCAAACCCGGCAATGACAAGCCGCTGGACAAGATCAGCTACGTGAAGGCCTTCCAGCCCTGGGGCTGGGTGATCGGCACCGGCATCTATGTGGACAACGTGCTGGCCGAGGCCCAGGCGATCTGGCTGCGAGAGGCCGGCGTGGTCACCCTGGCGCTGCTGCTGGGCTTCTATGCGTTCCGCAGCTTCCATGTCGCAATGCGCAGCGGGCTGCAGGCGGCGGTGGACTCGGCCGACGCCGTGGGCGCCGGCGCGCTGGACCAACCCATCCCGTCGCGGCCGGCGCACACCGAGGAGGGCCGCCTGCTGGCCGCCCTGGGCCGCATGCAGGCCGGGCTGCGACAGCGCCGCGACGAAGCGGCGCAGCACCTCGCCCAGACCCAGGCGGTGAGCGAGGCAGCCAGCCGCATGACCAGCGAGATTGGCCAGGCCGTGGATGCCGTGGCGGCGGGCGATTTCACCCAGCGCCTGACCACGCAGGGGCGTGAGCCCTTCCATGCCGAGCTGTGCGACAAGTTCAACCAGCTGATCGCCAGCCTGGCCGGCACGATGGCCGAAGTGCAGGCGGCCGCGCAGCAGCTGGGCTCGGCCAGCGAGCAGGTCAGCCAGACATCGCAGAGCCTGGCGCATTCGGCATCGCAGCAGGCCGCCGGCGTGGAACAGACCACCGCCAGCCTGCACGAGATCAGCGCCAGCGTGCGCCAGAACGCCGACAGCGCCACCGTGACCGACGGCATCGCCACCCAGGCCGCCAGCCAGGCCCTGGAAGGCGGCCAGGCCGTGGGCCAGACGGTGGACGCGATGAAGAGCATCGCCCAGAAGATCGGCATCGTCGACGACATCGCCTACCAGACCAACCTGCTGGCGCTGAACGCCGCCATCGAGGCCGCCCGCGCCGGTGAACACGGCAAGGGCTTCGCCGTGGTGGCCGCCGAGGTGCGCAAGCTGGCCGAGCGCAGCCAGGCCGCCGCGCGCGAGATCGGCCAGCTGGCCGGCAACAGCGTGGGCCTGGCCGAGCGCGCCGGCCACCTGCTGCAAGGCATGGTGCCCAGCATCCAGAAGACCAGCGAGCTGGTGCAGGAGATCGCCGCGGCCAGCGGCGAGCAGAACGGCAGCGTGGGCCAGATCACCGGCGCCATGAACCACCTCAACAGCACCACCCAGCAGACCGCCAGCGCCAGCGAGCAGCTCAGCGCCACCGCCGAGGAGCTGAGCGCCCAGGCCCAGCGCCTGCAGGAGCTGATGGCCGGCTTCCAGCTGGGGGGCCAGCGTCCGGCGCAGGGCCGTCCCGCCGCGTCCAGGCCCGCGGTCAGCACCGCAGCCTGGCCCGGCACCCGCAAGTTCGCTTTGGCCGATTGAGACCCCGTCCACTGCAAAGCGCCTCTTCCCAGGACACCGACCCATGACACCCCACTCCTCCGGCCAGCGCCCGCCGTCGGCGCCACACGCCAGTGCATCCGTGGCCGATGCCTCCGGCGCCGCGCTGCTGCGCATGGCCATCGGCGACGACGCCGTGGCCGTCGCGATCGACGACGTGCGCGAAATCCTGGAGGTGGGCCGCCTCACCGCCCTGCCGCGCACGCCCGACTTCGTGCGCGGCGTGATGAACCTGCGCGGCGCCGTGGTGCCGGTGATCGACCTGGTCGCCAGGCTGGGCCACCCGCCGGCGCAGATCGGCCGCCGCAGTTGCGTGGTGGTGGTCGAGAGCGCACCCCAGACCGACGACAGCGCCGACACAAAGGCCGAAGCAGATGGCCCGCATGCCGAGACCCTGGTGGTGGGCCTGCTGGTGGATGCCGTGTACGAGGTATTCGACGCCCCGCCCGGCGACTTCGAGCCGGTGCCCCAACTCGGCACGCGCATCGATGCCAGCTACCTGCGTGGCATGAGCCGGGTGCGCGGCGAGGTCATCGGCGTGCTGGCCCTCGAGCGGGTGCTGGCCCAGCACGAGCTGGGCGCGCTGATTGCCAGCCACATGCCGCATTGACCGTCCACCAACAGGATCTCCGATGTCTGCAGATCGCCTCCCCCCCGCCTGGCCGCTGGCCGGCCTGGCTCTGGGCACCCTGGCCAGCACCGCCGCAGTGGCCGCCCACGGCCAATGGGCCTGGGCCGCCCTGCCGCTGGCCGGCGCACTGGCCACCGGCTGGCAGGGACTGGCCCTGCTGCGCAGCGTGCATGCCCAGGCGGCTGCGCTGGCGGCCGATGCCGAGCAGGCCATGCGCATCCGCACGGCGCTGGCGTCGGTGGCCACGCCGATCCGCATTGCCGATGCCGACGGCACCGTGGTCTACGTGAACCCGGCGATGGACGCGGTGCTGCAGCGTGACCTGGCCGCCTTCCAGCGCGAATTGCCCGGCTTCAACCCCGACACCCTGGTGGGCGGCTCGGTGGGCGTGTTCTACAAGGACCCGGCGGCCGCCGTGGCCCGGCTGCGCGCGCTGAAGGCCCGCGCCACCACCGCCATGGTGCTGGGCGGCCGGCACTATGAAGT
>JAGOBT010000569.1 GCA_017999135.1 Burkholderiaceae bacterium | reverse complement strand
CAGCAGGGCCCAGGCCAGGGGGGTGACGATGTTGCGCATGCGGGTTGCTCCTTCAGGCAGGGCAACGGGCCCCGCCGATGGCGGCAGTCTGCGCAGGCGCTGTGAGCGGTGCATGCACATCCTGTGTCCGGATGTGAAGCGGCCGCGTGCAATCAGGGCGGCATCGGGTGGTCGTAGCGGATGAAGCCCTTGTGGACCGCCACCCGGTCGTACAGCCGGCGGGCGCGGGCGTTGGTGTGGTGGGTCAGCCAATGCAGGCGGTCGGCGCCCCGGGCGTGGGCCAGCGTGGCCAGGTGGCCGATCAGCGCGCCCGCCACACCCTGGCCACGCACGTCATCGGCAGTGAACAGGTCCTGCAGATAGCAGTTGCTGGCCGACCAGGTGCTGGCATGGAACAACGCATGGGCGATGCCCACCAGCCGCTCGGGCTGCCCGGCCGTTGCGGGCAGCCAGGCGCCCAGGCCGAGCATGGCGCCGCCGCCCATCAGGCGCTGCCAGGCGGCGTCGTAGCCGGCGTCGTCGACCTCGGTCTCGTAGAAGGCCTTGTAGCCGCGGGCCAGCGGCCCCCAGTCGGCGCGGTCCTGCGGGCGCAGCGGGCCCAGGCGCAGTGCCGGGGCGTTCATGCTGCACCCCCGGCCGGGTCCTGCATCCAGTCGGCCAGCGCCTGCGCCGGGGCATCGCCCTGGGCCTGCAGCGCCGCCACCACGCCGGCGCGGTCGGCCGCGCTGCGGTTCTGGCTGAGCTTGTACTTGCCCACCAGCGCGGTGAGCGGGATCTCGATGCAGACGATGGCGCGCAGCATGCCGGCGATGTAGTCGTCGGGCGCATCGCCCACGGCCCAGGGGCGGGGCTGGGCCGCCTCGTGGCGGGCGGTCAGGCGCGAGACCAGCGCGTGCGCGGCGGCCGCGTCGTCCAGCGCCACCAGCGGGCCGCGGCCCTGCACGGTGGCGTAGTTCCAAGTGGGCACCACCTTGCCGTGTTCGGCCTTGGCAGCGTAGCCATGGGGCGAGATGTAGCCGTCGGGTCCCTGGAACACCACCAGCACCTGCTGGCCCGCCGCCTGCCACACGGGGTTGGCGCGCGCCACATGGCCGCACAGCGTGCCCAGCGGGCCGCGGCTGGCATCCAGCATCAGTGGGATCGGGTTGGCCACCGGCGCGCCATCCTTGTCCAGCGTGATCAGCAGGCCGAGTGGATGGGCCTGCAGCAGCCGGTGCAGCACGGCCGGGCGGGTCTCTTCGAAATGCTGGGGCAGGTACATGCTCAAACCTCCGGGATGACGGGCTCACAGCGCACATCGGTGCGTACCGAGTTGGCGATGAAGCAGGCCGCATGCGCCGCATGGTGCAGGCGGTGGATCTCGGCCGCGTCGGGCTGGATCGGGCCGGCAAAGCGCACCTGCGGGTGCAGCGTCACCACGGTCATGGCCAACTGGCCATCCGCATTCTTGGCCAGCACGCCGCTGGCATCGTCCTGGTAGCCGTCCACCACCCAGCCGGCGCGGCAGGCGAGGTCCAGGAACCACAGCAGGTGGCAGCTGGACAGCGACGCGACGAAGGCCTCTTCGGGGTCGACCGCGGCGGCGTCGGACATCGGCAGCGGCACCACTTGCGGCGACGACGAGCCCACCACCACGGCGCCGCCGTCGAAGCGCCACTGGTGCTGCCGGCGGTAGCGCCGATCGGTGAAGGGCTGGCCGTCGCGCTGCCAGGCGGTGGTGGCGGTGTAGGTCGACATCGGGGGCGATGAAGTTGAATTGGCTTGCAGCTTAGCGACAGAATCACCGATTCAAGGAGCCAATTCGCGATGCCCCACCAAGCCAATGGCGCCAGCACGCTCACCCGGCGGCTGCAGGTCTACCAGCAGCTGCGCGCCGCCATCGAGCAGGGCAGCCTGGCGCCGGGCAGCCGCCTGCCGCCCACCCGCAGCCACGCGCAGCTGCTGGGCGTGGGCCGCAACACCGTGCTGTGGGCGCTGCAGCGGCTGCAGGCCGAGGGCTTCGTGCAATCCCGCGTGGGCAGCGGCACGGTGGTGGCCGAGGGCCTGCGGCAGGTGCGCCTGCCGCCGCCGGGCCTGGCGTCAGCAACGGCAGCACTGTCGCGCCGCGGCACGCTGCTGGCCGACGTGGCACGCCACTGGCGGCCGCCGGTGGCCGATGCCCGCGCCCTGCGCATCGGCGCACCCGAGGTGGCGACCTTCCCCTTCGCCCTGTGGGACCGGCTGGCGCGGCAGTGCCAGGCCGCGCAGCGCCAGGCGCAGGCCCAGTACCTGGACCCGGCCGGTCTGCCGGCGCTGCGCGAGGCCATCGCCCAGTGGCTGCTGGTCTCGCGCGGGGTGCGGTGCCAGGCCGGGCAGGTGGTGGTGACCTCGGGCTCGCAGCAGGCCATCGACCTGGTGGGTCGGCTGCTGCTGGACGCCGGCGACGAAGCCATCGTCGAAGACCCGGGCTACCCCGGCATCCGCGCCAGCCTCGCCGGCCACGGCGCCCTGGTGCGGCCGGCCGCCGTCAATGACCAGGGCCTGGACATCGACGCCGCCGCCGCCGCCTGGCCGGCCGCGCGGCTGGCGGTGGTGACGCCCACGCACCAGTTCCCGCTGGGGGTGCACATGGGCCTGGCGCGGCGGCTGGCGCTGATCGACTGGGCGCGCCGGACGGACGCCTGGATCGTCGAGGACGACTACGACGGTGAATTCCAGTACGGCCCGCACCGCACGCCGGCACTGTGCAGCCTGCCGCATGGTGGCCGGGTGCTGTACATCGGCACCTTCTCCAAGAGCCTGCACCCGGGGCTGCGGCTGGGCTTTCTGGTGCTGCCCGCCGCGCTGGTGCCGGCCTTCGCCAGCGCCAAGGCCCTGTGCGACCGCCACAGCCCGG
>JAGOBT010000568.1 GCA_017999135.1 Burkholderiaceae bacterium | reverse complement strand
AAGCGGCGCTGAAGTCGCAGCTGACGCTGGCCGGCTACAACCATGTCAGCCAGGTGGTGTCGCCGGGTGAGTACGCGGTGCGTGGCGGGCTGATCGACCTGTTTCCGATGGGCAGCCTGGTGCCCTACCGCGTCGACCTGTTCGACAACGAGGTCGATTCGATCCGCACCTTCGACCCCGACACCCAGCGCAGCCTGTACCCGGTGCCCGAGGTGCGGCTGCTGCCGGGGCGCGAGTTTCCGATGGACGAGGCGGCGCGCGCCACCTTCCGCCAGCGCTGGCGCGAAAAGCTCGACGGCGACCCGACCAAGAGCCGCATCTACAAGGACATCGCCCAGGGCATTGCCACCGCCGGCATCGAGTACTACCTGCCGCTGTTCTTCGAGCAGACCGGCACCTTCTTCAGCTACCTGGGCGAGCAGGCGCAGTTGGTGCTGCATGGCGAGGTGGATGCCGCGCTCGATCACTTCTGGACCGACACCCGCGACCGCCACCGCTTCATCGCCGCCGACCCCGATCGGCCGGTGCTGGCGCCCGAAGAGATCTTCCAGCGCAGCGACGAGTTCTTCACCAACGCCAACCGCCATGCCACGCTGGCGCTGCGGGGCGGCGAGCCCACCGACTGGGCACGGCCCCTGCCGGCCATCGCCGCCGACCGCAATGCCACCGAGCCGCTGGCCGCCTTCAACCGCCACCTGGAGAGCACGCCGGCCCGGGTGCTGATCGTCGCCGAGAGCGACGGCCGGCGCGAGAGCCTGTTGGAGCTGCTGCGCGATCACCAGATCACCCCGCCCAGCGTCAAGACACTGGCCGAGTTCGAGGCCAGCGATCAGAAGTTCTGCATCACCGCCGCGCCATTGGCCGCAGGCTTCCACTGGTTCGAGCCCGGCGCGCAACCACCGGTCTCGATCCAGTTCATCACCGAGACCGAACTCTTCGCCAGCGCGCCGCAGGCCCGCCGCCGCCGCAAGCAGGAGCAGACCAGCAGCGTCGACGCGCTGATCAAGGACCTGTCGGAGCTGAAGGTGGGTGACCCGGTGGTGCATGCCAGCCATGGCATCGGCCGCTACCAGGGCCTGATCCACATCGACCTGGGCGACGGGGCCAGCGAGTTCCTGCACCTCACCTATGCCGACAAGGCCACGCTGTACGTGCCGGTGGCGCAGCTGCACCTGATCAGCCGCTACACCGGCGTCAGCGCCGACGAGGCGCCGCTGCACAAGCTGGGCAGCGGCCAGTGGGACAAGGCCCGCCGCAAGGCTGCCGAGCAGGTGCGCGACGCCGCCGCCGAGCTGCTGAACCTGTACGCCCGCCGCGCTGCGCGCGAAGGCCATGCCCACCGCTACAGCGCGCACGATTACGAAGCCTTTGCCAGCAGCTTCGGCTTTGAAGAAACACCCGACCAGCGCGCCGCCATCCATGCGGTGATCCAGGACATGGTCAGCCCGCAGCCGATGGACCGCCTGGTGTGCGGCGATGTCGGCTTCGGCAAGACCGAGGTGGCGCTGCGCGCGGCCTTCATCGCGGTGATCGGCGGCAAGCAGGTGGCGATCCTGGCGCCGACCACGCTGCTGGCCGAGCAGCACTACCAGACCCTGGTCGACCGCTTTGGCCGCTGGCCGGTGCGCATTGCCGAGATGTCGCGCTTCCGCACCGCCAAGGAAGTGAAGCAGGCGCTTGACGGGCTGGAGGCCGGCACCGTCGACATCGTGGTGGGCACGCACAAGCTGCTCAGCCCCGACGTCAAGTACAAGCGGCTGGGCCTGCTGGTGATCGATGAGGAACACCGCTTCGGCGTGCGCCACAAGGAAGCCATCAAGGCCATGCGCGCCGAGGTGGACGTGCTGACACTGACCGCCACGCCCATCCCGCGCACCTTGGGCATGGCGCTGGAAGGGCTGCGCGACCTGTCGGTCATCGCCACCGCGCCGCAGCGCCGGCTGGCGATCAAGACCTTCGTGCGATCCGAAGGCCACAGCGTGATCCGCGAGGCGGTGCTGCGTGAATTGAAGCGCGGCGGCCAGGTCTACTTCCTGCACAACGACGTGGCCACGATCGAGGCCCGCCGCACCAGCCTGGCCGAGCTGATGCCCGAGGCCCGCATCGCCGTGGCCCACGGCCAGATGCCCGAGCGCGAGCTGGAATCGGTGATGCGCGACTTCATCGCCCAGCGCCACAACCTGCTGCTGTGTTCCACCATCATCGAGACCGGCATCGACGTGCCCAGCGCCAACACCATCGTCATCAGCCGGGCCGACAAGTTCGGCCTGGCGCAGCTGCACCAGCTGCGTGGGCGGGTGGGCCGCAGCCACCACCAGGCCTACGCCTACCTGCTGGTGCCCGACACCGAGACGCTGACCAAGCAGGCCCAGCAGCGGCTGGACGCGATCCAGAGCATGGAAGAGCTGGGCTCGGGCTTCTACCTGGCGATGCACGACCTGGAGATCCGCGGTGCCGGCGAGGTGCTGGGCGAGCACCAGAGCGGCAACATGATGGAAGTCGGCTTCCAGCTCTACAACGACATGCTGGCCGAGGCGGTGCGGGCACTGAAGATGGGGCAGGAACCGGATCTGCTGAGCCCCACCGGCGTGTTCGGCGGCGCCACCGAGATCAACCTGCATGCCCCCGCTCTGCTGCCCGACGCCTACTGCGGCGACGTGCAGGTGCGGCTGAACCTGTACAAGCGCCTGGCCACGGCCGACAAGCCCGAGCAGCTGGACGTGCTGCTCGAGGAGATGACCGACCGCTTCGGCAAGCTGCCCGCCCAGGGCCAGACGCTGTTCGACACCCACCGGCTGCGCGTCATGGCCAAGCCCTACGGCGTGGCCAAGATCGACGCCAACCCCAAGCTGATGAACATCACCTTCCGCCCCAACCC
>JAGOBT010000065.1 GCA_017999135.1 Burkholderiaceae bacterium | reverse complement strand
CACCGCCGCCGGCACCAAGCTGGCCAGCGTGCCGCTGGTGGTGCTGCAGGCCGTGCCCGAATCGGGCCTGCTGGGCCGCGCCTGGGATTCGATCCGCCTGTGGATCAAGTGATCTGGATCCAGCCGGCGCCGCGGGCCATCCGCTAAGCTGGTGCTGCTGCCACACCACCCAGGCCCGCCATGACCACCACCGCCCTGCCCGACACCCTGTGCCACCTGAACGGCGAAACGCTGCCCCTGCGCGACGCCAAGATCTCGGTGCTGGACCGGGGCTTCATCTTTGGCGACGGCATCTACGAGGTGATCCCGGTCTACGGCCGGCGCTGCTTCCGCTTCGACGAACACATGGCCCGCCTGGCGCGCAGCCTGGACAAGCTGCGCATCCCCAACCCGCACAGCCGCGACGGCTGGCTGGCGCTGGTGCGTGAACTGGTGGCTGCCCAGCCGGCCGACGACCAGCTGGTCTACATCGAGATCACCCGCGGCGTCGCGCTGCGCGACCACGTCATGCCGGTGGGCATCACGCCCACGGTGTTTGCGATGACCAGCCCGATGAAGCCGCCGTCGGCCGAGCAGCGCCACGCCGGCGTGGCCTGCGTCACCGCGCGCGATTTCCGCTGGGAGCGCGGCGACATCAAGAGCGTGTCGCTGCTGGGCAACGTGCTGGCGCGGCAGATCTCGGCCGACCATGGTGCGCTGGAGACGGTGATGTTCCGCGACGGCTGGCTGACCGAGGCATCGGGCAGCAATGTGTGGGTGGTGCATGAAGGCGCGCTGCTGGGCCCGCCCAAGAGCGGCCATGTGCTGGAAGGCATCCGCTACGACCTGCTGGCCGAGCTGTGCGCCGAAGTGGGCATCGCCTACAACCTGCGCCCCATCGCCGAAAGCGACGTGCGCGCCGCCGACGAGCTGATCCTGACCTCGGCCACCAAGGAGGTGCTGCCCGTCACCCGACTCGACGGCGAGCCGGTGGGCCACGGCGCGCTGCGCGGCAAGCCGGGCCCGGTGTACGCCCGCCTCTATGAGGCCTACCAGCGTGCCAAGCTTGAACAGTCGATCTGAGCCCCCAGCTGCCTGCCATGGCCACCGTTCCGCCCCCCATCCCGCCCGAGCAGTCGCTGATCACCTATCCCAGCGCCTTCCCGATCAAGGTGATGGGCAACCAGGTGCCCGGCTACCTGGAGGCGATGGTGGCCGTGGCGCGCCAGTTCGACCCCGGCTTCGACGCCGCCAGCATCGAGCAGCGGCCCAGCAGTGGCGGCAAGTACCTGGGGCTGACGCTCACCGTCACCGCCACCAGCCGGGAGATGCTCGACGAGCTGTACCGCACGCTCAGCACCCACCCGATGGTCAAGGTGGTGCTGTAGCGCCACCACCCGCACCAGGCGGCATGCTGATCCGTACCCTGGGCCGCCAGCCCTACGCGCCCACGGTGGACGCGATGCGCGCCTTCACCGAGGCGCGCACCGACGGCACACCCGACGAGCTGTGGCTGGTCGAGCACGACCCGGTCTACACCCAGGGCCTGGCCGGCAAGGCCGAGCACCTGCTGGATGCCGGCGGCATCCCGGTGGTGCCCACCAACCGCGGCGGCCAGGTCACGTACCACGGCCCCGGCCAGGTGGTGGCCTACCCGCTGGTCGACCTGAAGCGCCTGGGCATCTACGTCAAGGAATACGTCTACCGGCTGGAGAACGCGGTGATCAAGGTGCTGGAAGCGCACCAGATCACCGGCCACCGGGTGGCAGGCGCGCCCGGCATCTACGTGCGCCTGGCCGACCCCGGCAGCCATGCCCGGCTGACCGGCCCGGCGCCCGGCGGCGATGCATTTGCAGGCCTGGGCAAGGTGGCGGCGCTGGGCATCAAGGTCAGCCGGCACTGCACGTACCACGGTGTGGCGCTGAACGTCGACATGGATTTGACGCCGTTCGGCGGCATCAATCCGTGTGGCTACGCAGCCCTGCAGACAGTCGATCTCGCTAGACTCGGGGTTTCCACCGACTGGGCGACGGTGGCGCAGCAGCTGGGCAGCCGCCTGGCCGCGCAGTTCACGCCCTGACGCATCCACCGCCTGCGGGCCCGCATTGCCATGTCGACTGACAACACCACCCGCGAGGCCCAGCCCGCCGCCAGCTACGACGCCACCGCCAAGCAGAAGGCCCAGGCCAAGACCGCGCGCATCCCGATCAAGGTGGTGGCCGCCGAGACCCTGAAGAAGCCCGACTGGATCCGCGTGAAGGCCGGCAGCCCCAGCACCCGGTTCTACGAGATCAAGCAGATCCTGCGTGAGCACAAGCTGCACACCGTCTGCGAGGAAGCCAGCTGCCCGAACATCGGCGAATGCTTCGGCCACGGTACGGCCACCTTCATGATCATGGGCGACAAGTGCACCCGCCGCTGCCCGTTCTGCGACGTGGGCCACGGCCGGCCCGACCCGCTGGACGTGAACGAGCCGGCCAATCTGGCCAAGACCATCGCCGCGCTGAAGCTGAAGTACGTGGTCATCACCAGCGTTGACCGCGATGACCTGCGTGACGGCGGCGCCGGCCACTTCGTCGAATGCATCCGCCAGGTGCGTGAGCAGTCACCGGCCACCCGCATCGAGATCCTGGTGCCCGACTTCCGCGGCCGCGACGACCGCGCGCTCGAGATCCTGAACGCCGCGCCGCCCGACGTGATGAACCACAACCTGGAGACCGCGCCGCGCCTGTACAAGGAAGCACGGCCCGGCAGCGACTACGCCTTCAGCCTGAACCTGCTGAAGAAGTTCAAGGCGCTGTTCCCGCACATCCCCACCAAGAGCGGCATCATGGTCGGCCTGGGCGAGACGGATGACGAGATCCTGCAGGTGATGCGCGACATGCGCGCGCATGACATCGACATGCTCACCATCGGCCAGTACCTGGCGCCCAGCGGCCACCACCTGCCAGTGCGCCGCTATGTGCACCCCGACACCTTCAAGATGTTCGAGGCCGAAGCGCACCAGATGGGCTTCACCCACGCTGCCGTGGGCGCCATGGTGCGCAGCAGCTACCACGCCGACCAGCAGGCAGCCGGCGCCGGCGTCACCGCCACTGTGTGACGGCCGGCGGCGGGGCGGCAGTCAGGCCTTTTCGGCCAGCAGCTTCTCCACCAGCGTGTGCAGCGCCTCGAAATCGGGCGCGCCGACATAGCGCTTGACGATCTCGCCGCGCTTGTTGATCAGGAAGGTGGTGGGCGTCAGCTTGATGTCGCCGAAGCCCTTGGCGATGGCGCCGGTGTTGTCGATCGCCACGCCGAACGGCAGCTTGCGCGTCTGCGCGAAGTTGGCCACGTAGGCCGGCGGGTCGTAGGCCATGGCAACCGCCACTGTCTGGTAGCCGCGCGCCTTGTACTTCTCGTAGGTGGCCATGATCTCGGGCATCTCGGCCACGCAGGTGGTGCAGCTGGTGGCCCAGAAGTTCACCAGCACCACCTGGCCCTTGAGCGTGTCGGTGCTGAGCTTCTGCCCGTCGAGCAGGGTGTAGCTCACCTGGGGTGCAGGCTCGTGCGTGGCACTGCGCCCGAAGGCCAGCCAGCCGGCGGCCGCGGCGGCGGCCAGCATGGCAACGGTGGCAAGATGGCGGCGGGACAGGGACATGGGGAGACCTTCAATGCAACGCAGGCAGTTTACGTCCGGGGTGTTCTTCACCGGGTTCGTGGTGGTGGACCCGATCCGGGCCGCCGGGTTCAATGAGGGCGATGCCGCGCTGGGCGTGCGCAGCGCGCTGGAGCGCGGCGCCAACGCAGCGGTCGACCTGCTGGGCCGCAGCGACGGCTTTCTGGGCAATCCGAAGGTGCGCATCCCGTTGCCGGGCTTCCTGAACGACGCCGCCAAGCTGCTGAAGGCCACCGGCGGCCAGAAGAAGGTCGATGAACTGGTCACCGCGATGAACCGCGCCGCCGAGGCGGCCGTGCCGCAGGCCCGCACCCTGCTGGTGAACACCGCCAAGTCGATGTCGGTCGACGACGCGGTGAAGATCGTGCGCGGTGGCGACACCTCGGTCACCGACTTCTTCGCCCGCAAGACCCGGGCGCCGCTGGGTGAGCAGTTCCTGCCCATCGTCACCAAGGCCACGCAGAAGGTGGCGCTGGCCGACAAGTACAACGCGGTGGCCGGCAGGGCCGCCAAGCTGGGCCTGCTCAAGGGCGACGACGCCAACATCGAGCGCTATGTCACCGGCAAGAGCCTGGACGGGCTGTTCCTGATGATTGGCGAGGAAGAGCGCAAGATCCGCAAGGACCCAGTGGCCACTGGCAGCGCCATCCTGCGCAAGGTGTTCGGCGGCTGACCCTGCGGGCGGGCCCCGCGCTCAGGCCTGGCCGGCGCGCCCCAGCTCGAGCACGATCACCGGCACCAGCATGTGCCCCAGGGCGTCCAGCCCGAGGCGCGTGACCGGATTGCCGCCTGCCAGGCGCATCTCGCAGTCCTGGCCGGCGGGCAGCACCTCGATCAGCACCGCGCCGGGCGCGCTGCGGTCCAGCCCGGCCAGCAGGTTGCCCAGGGCATCACCCTGGAAGGCCGATTCAAACAGCAGCACATGCGGTGCGCCGTCCTGGCAGTACTGCGCCGCGTCGGCCACGGTGGACACGTGGTCGATCAGCAAGTCCTGCCCCTGCAACGCCTCGCGCAGCCGCTGCCGCGTGGTGCGCTGCGCTGCCAGCACCAGCACCTGGCAGCCGGCGATCGACGGGCTGCCGGCGTCCGCCGACGCGACCAGATCGACCGCTGCCGCGCCTTCCAGCGTGCCGTTGACGGTGTGCAGGAATTCCAGCGACAGCTGGGTGTGGACGGCGTTGTCCTGGCGCTGCACCAGCACGCCGGCCATGTGCGCGCTGTAGTGCAGCAGCAGCCAGTCCAGCGTGTCCAGGTCGTCGCTGGTCGCAGGGGGCGGCGTGCCGGCGTCGGCCGCCACGCGGGCGAAGCGGCAAACCACGCGCGCGCGCACCGGCCAGGGCTTGACGTCGATGCGCCATTCGACGCTGGCGCGCGCCAGCCCGCCGCTCCAGGCGGCGGCGGCATCCAGCACCGCATGCAGCAGGCTGGCGTCGCACAGCACTTCGGCCCGGGTGGGCGGCGGCGGCACGGCAATCTGGTTGCCGTGCCCGTGCACGGTCTGGCCGTCCAGCACGGCCCGCAGGCTCTGCGGCAGGTCCAGCCGCTCGCGGCTCTGGCGCACATCGCCACTGGCCAGCCGCGCGATCTGCTGGCTGCGCAGGCCCACGCGGCGTGCCCCGTCGATCTCGCTGCGCAGCGCCAGCAGGCCGTGGCGGTCGATGCGGCCGGTGCTGGCCAGCGTCAGCACCCGGTCCAGCGCGGCCGTCAGCGGTGCCGACACCTCGGCGCCGATGCGCGCCACCACGTCCCCCAGATTCGGGGCGGCGGGCGCAGGTGCCATTGGCCGGGGCTGCGCTGGGTGGGGTGTGGTCATGGTGATCGGTGCGTCTCGCATCATGGCGGGCTGGTGGCCGCCGGCCCCTGTCCTGCGGGCCGGTGTATCGGGCCGGGTTGCAGGCATGTTGCCCTGCGCCATCGCCGCATCAAAGGGCGTTTCCGGTCGCAAATGCACGGTTGTGACAACGGTCACGGCAGCCTTGCACAGTTGCGGCCGGGATAATCCGGCGGATGTCTCAAGTTCTCAGGCAGCGCGTCCGTTCGCGCGCGCGCGACGCTGCTGCCGGTGGTGGTTTGCTGCTGGCCGCGCTGTTGCTGGCAGGCTGTTCGGCTGCGCTGGACTGGCGCCAGATCCAGCCTGACGGCTGGTCGCTGGTGGCGGCGCTGCCCTGCAAGCCGGCCACGCAGCAGCGCCAGGTGGCGCTGGCTGGCCAGAAGGTGGTGATGACGATGCTGGCCTGCAGCGCCGACGCACACACCTTCGCGCTGGCGTCGGCAGAGTTGGGTGACCCGGCGCAGGTGCAGCCGATCTTGCTGGCGCTGGGCCAGGCCGCCCGCATGAACCTGCAAGGCCGCGTGCAGGCCGAGCAGCCCGCCAACGTGCCTGGCATGACGCCGAGCCCGGCCGCGCTGCGCTGGCGCCTGCTGGGGCAGTTGCCCAGCGGCCAGGCTGCGGCCGAGCAGGTGCAGGTCTTCGCCCATGGCACGCGCGTGTTCCAGGCGGCGGTGATCGGTGCCCAGGCCGACGACGCGCGCACCCAACCGTTCTTCGACGCGCTGAAAGTGCTGCCATGAGCCCACCCGGCCGCCAGAGGGGCGAATCCCGCGGCGCAACGCAAGATGGCACCCCAGCGGGCCAGGCGCCCTTGCGGCTTGCGCTGGCCATCTTTCTGGCCTTTGCCAGCGTTTACTTCTTCTCGGCACTGCTGCGGGCCGTCACCGCCACGCTGGCGCCGGTCTTCAGTGCCGAACTCGGCCTGGCGGCGGGCCAGCTCGGCTTGCTGGCCGGTGCCTACTTCCTGGGGTTTGCGGCGATGCAGTTGCCGCTGGGCAGTGCGCTCGACCGCTGGGGCCCACGGCGCGTGCTGCTGGTGTTCCTGTCGGCGGCGGTGCTGGGCTGTGTCGCCTTTGCCGCTGCCGCGTCGCTGACCCATCTGCTGCTGGCGCGCCTGCTGATCGGCGTGGGGGTCTCGGCCTGCCTGATGGCGCCGCTCACCTGCTTCCGGCACCACTTCTCGCCTGGGGCGCAGTTGCGGGCCAATTCCTGGATGCTGATGACCGGCTCGCTCGGCATGCTGGCATCCACGGTGCCGGTGCAATGGCTGCTGCCCGCGCTGGGTTGGCGGGGCTTGTTCGTCGCCGTGGCGCTGTGCCTGGCCGTCGCGATGGTGGGCGTGGCCTGGTTGGTGCCGGCTGACGCGCCAGCCCGCCCGGCGGCCAGCGGGCAGGCACCGCAGGCCGACGGTGGCTACCAAGCGGTGTTCCGCCATCCGGCCTTTCTGGCCGTGGCACCGCTGGGCTTCTTCGCCTACGGCGGCCTGATCGCCATGCAGTCGTTGTGGATCGGCCCCTGGCTCACGCAGGTGGGTGGCCGAACCGCCGAGCAGGCCGCCCAGGGGCTGTTCCTGGTCAATCTGTCGATGCTGCTGGCCTTCCTGTGCTGGGGGCTGGTGATGCCGGTGCTGATCCGCGCCGGCTGGGCCGGCGAGCGGTTGATCGCCCGCGTGTGGCCGCTGGGCGTGCTGCTGCTTGGCGTGATCGTGTGGCAGGGACAGCACGCCGGCGTCTGGCTGTGGGCGCTGTGGTGCGTCTGCACCAGTGTGGTGTCGCTGGCGCAGCCGGCCGTCGCCCAGGTGTTTCCGGCGGCGCTGGCCGGGCGGGCCCTGTCGGCCTTCAACCTGGTGATCTTCTCGGGCGTGTTCGTGCTGCAGTGGGGCATCGGCCTGGCCATCGACGCCCTGCGTGCGGCCGGCCTCGACCCGGTGCACGCCTACCAGGTGGCCTTTGCAGGCTTTGCCGCGACTTGCGCGCTGTCCTTCCTGTGGCTGAATGCCTGGCGCTGGCGCCGGCGTGGTGCACCGGCCTGGCAGGCCGCACACGGATAATGCCGGCAGCCCCGCAACCTCCCCCCATGACCGGCCTGTTCATCATCGCCCACGCCCCGCTGGCCAGCGCCCTGCGCGAAGCGGCGCTGCACACCTTTCCGGAAGCGGCGCTGGACGTGGCGGTGTTCGATGTGCCCGCCACCGCCAGTGCCGAATCGGCATTGGCCGACGCGGCAGCGCGTCTGGCGGCGCTGGGCACGCCCGAGACCCTGATCCTCACGGACGTGTTTGGCGCCACGCCCTGCAACATTGCGCGCCAGTTGGCGGAGCACCCCGGGGTGCGCGTCGTGGCTGGCGTGAATGTGTCGATGCTGTGGCGCGCGCTCAACTACCGGCAGAAGCCCCTGGACGAGATGGTCGCCCTGGCCCTGGCCGGCGCCGCCCAGGGCGTGATGCCCGTGGGTGTCACCCGACCCCAGAACCAGGCCCAGAAGCCCGCCAGCCATGATTCGATCGACCGCCACCATCAGCAATAAGCTGGGCCTGCATGCCCGTGCGTCAGCCAAGCTCACCAAGCTGGCCGGCAGCTTCCAGTGCGAGGTGCACATGTCGCGCAACGGCCGACGCATCAATGCCAAGAGCATCATGGGCGTGATGATGCTGGCCGCCGGCCTGGGCAGCGATGTCGAGCTGGAGACCGACGGCCCCGACGAGCAGGCTGCCATGCAGGCCTTGCTGGCCCTCATCCACGACAAGTTCGGCGAGGGGCAGTAGCCCGGCTGACGGTTGTCCGCGGGCCGGTGCCGGCCGCTGCAGGCACCCTTGGTTTGCACTGTCTGGCCGCCCAGGCGTGCTGCTATACAGTGCGCGCATGAGCATCCAGATGTTCGGCCAGCCGGTCTCGCGCGGGGTCGCCATCGGCCGCGCCGTGCTGGTGGCATCCAGCCGGGTGGATGTGGCGCACTACTTCATCGATCCGGTGCATGCTGCCGCCGAAGTGGCGCGCCTGCGCCACGCGCGTGACACCGTGGTGGAGGAGATCACCGCCCTCAAGGACGATCTGCCGCCCGAGGCGCCGCATGAGCTGGCGGCACTGCTGGACGTGCACCTGATGCTGCTGAACGACCCGATGCTGACCGAAGCCACGCGGCATTGGATCGAGGTGCGTCACTACAACGCCGAATGGGCCATGACGGCGCAGACCGACGTCCTGGTGCGCCAGTTCGACGAGATGGACGACGACTACCTGCGCGAGCGCAAGGCCGACATCGAGCAGGTGGCCGAGCGCGTGCTGCGAGCGCTGGCCAAGGAGGAATCGTTGCTGCCCCAGGTCGGCCAGGCCCGTGGCCTCGACAGCGGCGACCCGCTGGTGCTGGTGGCCAACGACATCGCGCCTGCCGACATGCTGCAGTTCAAGGGCAGCGTGTTCAAGGGTTTCGTCACCGACGTGGGTGGGCGCACCTCGCACACGGCCATCGTCGCGCGCAGCATGGACATCCCCGCGGTGGTCGGTGCGCGCGAGGCCAGCCGCCTGGTGCGTCAGGACGACTGGCTCATCATCGACGGCGATGCCGGCGTGGTGGTCGTCAACCCCACGCCCATCGTGCTGGAGGAATACCGGTTCCGGCAACGCGAAAGCGAGCTCGAGCGCGCCCGCCTGCACCGTCTGCGGCACATGCCGTCGGTCACGCTGGACGGCCAGCCCATCGAACTGCTGGCCAACATCGAACTGCCGGGCGACGCGGTGAACGCCCTGGAGGCGGGAGCCGTCGGGGTGGGGCTGTTCCGCAGCGAGTTCCTGTTCATGAACCGCGACGGCGAGTTGCCCGACGAGGACGAGCAATTCGAGGCCTACCGGGCTGCAGTGCTGGCCATGGCCGGCCTGCCCGTGACGATTCGAACCGTCGACATCGGCGCCGACAAGCCGCTGGACCGCATGGCCGTGCATGAACTGAGGCATGAGCACGCGCTCAATCCCGCGCTTGGCCTGCGTGCCATCCGCTGGAGCCTGTCCGAGCCGGCGATGTTTCGGCAGCAGTTGCGTGCCATCCTGCGGGCCAGCGCATTCGGCAAGGTGCGCGTGCTGATCCCGATGGTCGCCCACCGCAGTGAGATCCTGGCAACGCTGGACGCGCTGGAGCGTGCACGTCAGCAACTGCAGGACGCAGGCGTTCCCTTCAGCGATGTCGAACTCGGCGCCATGATCGAAGTGCCCGCTGCGGCCCTGACCATGCCGCTGCTGCTGCAGCACTTTGATTTCGTCTCCATCGGCACCAATGACCTGATCCAGTACACGTTGGCGATCGACCGCGCCGACGAAGCCGTGGCCCACCTCTACGACCCATGGCATCCGGCCGTGCTGCGACTGATCGCCGACGTGATTGCCGCAGCAAACGCCGCAGGCAAGTCAGTGTGCGTCTGCGGTGAGATGGCAGGTGATGTCGCATTCACCGATCTGCTGCTCGGCATGGGCTTGCGCAGCCTGTCGATGCATCCCAGTCAGGTGTCATCCGTCAAGCAGCGCGTCCTGCGTGCAGACACCGCCCGCCTTGCCAAGGCACTTGGCCCGGCACTGGCCAGCGCCGACCCTGCCGCCACCTGGTTGGCCACCACTGAGCGCTGGTCGCAGCGCAACCGCAGCGCCTGAACCGCTGGCATTGCGCGGCCGACAGGCGCCGACGCACCCGGTGTGCCCCAGGGCTTCACTGCGCCGGGCTTCAAGCGCAGACTTGAGCGTTGAAGCCCAATGCCATTGCAGTCTCAACAAAAGCTGTGCTACAGTCGAGGGCTTCGCTGAACGAAAGCGGTTGCAAGCCGACAAAGCAAGCGAAGAACAAAAAACAGAGCAGGGGTTTACACGGTCAGCAAGACGTGCCAGAATCGTAGGCTCAGCTGCAAACAGCGACCGCCAACAGGTAGTCAAAGAAAGTAGCAAAAAGCGGTTGACAAGATCTTCAGATCAAATCAAAATCCCGCTTCTTTGTCGGCAACGCAAACGCAGCGCCAACAAGTTCTTTAAAAATCAACAGCCGATAAGCGTGGGCGTTGGAAGGCGAGTGCCAAGATGAGTTGGGTGCGCAGAGATGTGTATCTGATGAGTCGAGGTCCTAGTGACTTTAAACGCTCACTGAATTGAA
>JAGOBT010000567.1 GCA_017999135.1 Burkholderiaceae bacterium | reverse complement strand
CGGCGTGCCGCTGGTCACCGTGTCCTGCCATGAAGACCTGACCGCCAACGACCTGGTCGGCCGCCACCTGCTGCTGCACGACCGCACGGTGTGGACCGACGGCCCGCTGACCCGCGCGGTGCGCAGCGGCGCGATCTGCTACCTCGACGAGATCGTCGAGGCGCGGCGCGACACCACCGTGGTGCTGCACTCGCTGGCCGACCACCGCCGCGTGCTGCCGCTGGAAAAGACCGGCGAGCTGCTGCAGGCCGCGCCCGACTTCCTGCTGGTGGTGTCGTACAACCCCGGCTACCAGACGCTGCTGAAGGACCTGAAGCCGTCGACCCGGCAGCGCTTCGTGAGCCTGGTCTTCGACCACCCGCCACCGGCGCTGGAGGCCCGCATCGTGGTGCACGAAAGCGGCGTCGACCCCACGCTGGCCGCCTGCCTGACCGACATCGCCCAGCGGCTGCGCACGCTGCAGGCGCAAGGCGTAGGCGACGGCATCAGCACCCGGGCGCTGATCCATGCCGCCCAGCTGATGCGGCGCGGCATCGCACCGCGCCGCGCCTGCACCGTGGCCCTGGCCGACGCGCTGGGCGACGACCCCGAGCTGGCCCAGGCCGCACGCGAGCTGATCGACGTGCTGCTGCCGTGAGCGCCGGCGCGGCAACGACCGATGCCTGGCGGCTGCTGGCCGCCGCGCTGGATGTCCCCGGCCTGCAGTTGCAGCCCCAGCCTGGCGCCAGCCGCTGGCGCGGCGGCCTGGGCGAGCCCGGCGTGCTGATGCTGGACCTGGCGAAGACCCATGCGCAACAGCGCCTGCGGGTGCTGCGCCATGTGCTGGACTGGCAGGCTGACGGCCGCTGGACCGTGGACGGGCTGGCCGCCCAACTGGGCCGCCCGGCGCATCGCCGGCTGCTGCGCCGCCTGTTCCTGTGGCTGGACGGCCGCCGCGTCGACACCCGGCTGGCCGCGCGCTTTCCCGGTGCGCGGGCCGATCTGGCGCTGGACCCCGCACCGCCGCTACCGGACTGGCTGGCGGCCAGCCAACCGCCGGGCCCGCCACCGGCCGATGCTGCGGCCGCACTGCAGCTGGCGCTGCGCTGGCACCAGCGGCTGCTGGCGCAGCGGCCCGGCCACGCGCAGCGGGCGGCGCCGGCGCTGCTGCGCATCCAGCCGGCCGTGGGCCCTGCCGGCACGGCCGCTGCCGGGCCACCGGGCCAGGGCAGCGCGGCAGCCGGTGGGGCGGGCGGCGCGCCGTCGGCAACCAGTCCCGCAGCGGCGCCCAGGGCTGGCGGCATGGCGCTGGCAAACGCCGAACACACCGGTGCCGCGCCGGCTGACGGGCTGGTTGCCGAAGCGGCCGCGCTGCCCGCCCAGGGCGGCCGCACCGCCAGGCCGCGCCGCACCCCGGGCGACGCGGATGCCCGCACCACCTGGTACGACGAATGGGATGCGCAGCTGCAGGCCTACCGCCGCCACTGGGTGGCGGTGCACGAGCGCCCGGTGGTTGGCCACGACCTGCAGGCATTGGCCGACATGCGCCGGCGGCATGCACCGCTGGTGCGCCAGATCCGGCGGCGCTTTGCCAGCCCGCTGGCCGGCGCACCGCGGCGCGAACGGAGGCTGCCCGACGGCGACGCGGTCGACCTGGACGCCGCGCTCGACGCCCAGGTGGCGCGCCGGGCCGGCCACAGCGCCGCCGACGACCGGCTCTACCAGGCGCGCCCGCTGCACCAGCGCTCGCTCAGCGTGGCGCTGCTGCTGGACTGCAGCAGCAGCACCGGTTTCGCCATCCCCGACCGCCACGCCCCGGCGCCCGACACGGCGGCCGACGACGTGCTGTGGATGGCCGCAGGCAGCCGGCCCAGCCTGGCCCTGCAGCCACCGCGGCGGGTGCTGGACGTGACCAAGGACGCTGCCGCCCTGCTGTGCGAGGCGCTGCAGGCCATGGACGACCGGCATGCGGTGTTTGGCTTCTCGGGTGCCGGGCGGCTGCAGGTCGACATCGGCCTGGTGAAGGACTTCGGTGCGCCCTGGGCGGCCCCGGCCGGCGCGGCCCTGGCGGCGCTGAAGCCGCAGGGCGCCACCCGCACCGGCGCGGCGGTGCGCCACGCCGCCCAGCGCCTGCTGGCCGAGCCGTCACGGCGCCGGGTGCTGATCGTGCTGTCCGACGGCTACCCGCAAGACAGCGACTACGGCAGTGGCGCGCAGGCACTGACCTACGGGCTGCAGGACACCGCCCAGGCGCTGCGCGAGGCGCGCCGGGCCGGCGTGGCCAGCTTCCATCTGTCGGTCGACGCCGCGGCGCACGACTACATGCGCCACATCTGTCCGCCCCACCGCTACTGGGTGGTGGACGCGGTGGACGCGCTGCCGGCGCGCATGCTGGCGCTGGTGCGGCTGCTGGCGCGGCCGGCTTGAGGAGGGGTCAGGCGCCGCGGGTGCCCTCGCTGCCGGCCACGGCCACCGGGGGCGCTGCGTCGAGCGCGGCGTCCAGCAGTTGCAGCGCAGCGGCCGCGAAGGCCAGCATGTTGGCGGCGCGGCCGCCGTGGCCGGTGCGCAGCATGCGGTCCATGGGCACAGGGCCGTCCACCGCCAGGCAGGTGTGGCCGGCGGGGTCGCCATAGGTGTTGCCATCGGGGCCGGCGGCACCGGTCTCGGCCAGGCCCCAGCTGGCCCGGAAGCGGCTGCGCTGGTGGCGCGCCAGCAGCGCGGCATACGGCGGGCTGGACGAGCGCATGCCCACGGTGTCGTCCGAAGTCAGCGTGGTCAGCAGCCGGCGCGATCGGCGGGTGTAGAGCACCGCGCCGCCGAAGTAGTAGGCCGACGCGCCGGCGCGCGACAGCAGTGCCGCCGACAACAGCCCGCCGGCCGATGATTCGGCCACCGCCAGCGT
>JAGOBT010000566.1 GCA_017999135.1 Burkholderiaceae bacterium | reverse complement strand
GCCGGACATGCCGAGATCACGTCGCTGGATTCTGCCGATGGCCTGGCGCTGCGGGCCGCCGTGACGGCCGTGGCGCAGCAACTGGCGCAGGCCATCGTGCGGGACGGCGAAGGCGCCACCAAGTTCATCACCGTGCAGATTGAAGGCGGGCGCACCGTCGCCGAGTGCCAGCTGGTGGCCTATGCCATCGCGCATTCGCCGCTGGTCAAGACGGCCTTCTTCGCCAGCGACCCAAACCTGGGTCGCATCCTGGCCGCCGTGGGCTATGCGGGCATCGACGATCTGGACCAGGGCCTGATCGACCTGTACCTGGACGACGTGCATGTGGCCACCCAGGGCGGCCGGCATCCCGCCTACAGCGAGGCCGATGGCCAGCGGGTGATGCGCCAGAGCGAGATCACCGTGCGGGTGCTGCTGCACCGCGGCGCTGCCCAGGCCACGGTGTGGACCTGCGACCTGTCGCACGACTACGTCAGCATCAACGCCGACTACCGCAGCTGAGCCTGGCGCCCGCGGCGGCGGGCCGCGCAGCGGCGACAATCCACGCCACACGATGGGCACCCACGGGATGCCTGCACCAGGCGGGGAGAGACATTGGCACACATGCACGAGCACGGCGCCGCGCCGCAGCGCCGGCGTTGGGGGTTGGCACCGGGCGATCTGTTGCGCGACCCGGTCTACCGCCGACTGTGGGTATCGATCCTGATCAGTTCGGTCGGTGGCCAGGTCACGCTGCTGGCGCTGCCACTGACGGCGGCCTTGCTGCTGCACGCCACGCCCACCCAGATGGGCCTGCTGACGGCCGCTGAGTTGCTGCCCTTCGCGCTGTTCTCGCTGCCCGCCGGCGTGTGGCTGGACCGGGTGCGCAAGCTGCCGGTGTACGTGGCCGGTGAACTGACGATGGCGCTGGCACTGCTGACGGTGCCGCTGGCCTGGTGGCTGGGCTGGCTGGCCATGCCCTGGCTCTACGTGGTCGGCTTCCTGATCGGCTCGGTCAACGTGGCGGCTGGCAGTGCCGCCCAGATCGTGTTGACGCAAGTGGTGCCCCGCGCCCGCCTGGTGGAGGCGCATGCCCGCAATGCCCTGGCCAGTTCGGGCGCCGAAGTGGCCGGCCCAGGCCTGGCCGGCGTGCTGGTGAAGACGCTGGGCGCGCCGGTGGCGTTGCTGGTCGACGCGCTGCTGCTGGCACTGTCGGCCGCCATCCTGCGCGGCGTGCGGGTGGTCGAGCCGCCGCCGGCGGTCAGCGCGGGCCGCAACTTCCGCCAAGAGCTGCTGGTGGGCCTGCGCTTCGTGCGCGGCCAGCGCCTGCTGGTGGCCCTGGCGCTGGCGGTGGGGGGCTGGCAGGCGTGCTTCAACGCGGCGCTGGTGGTGCAGATCCTGCATGCCAGCCGCGGCCTGGGCTTGGGTGAGCAGGCGATCGGCCTGTGCTATGCCGGTCTGGGCGCCGGCACCATCGCCGCCAGCCTGTACGGCAACCGGCTCAGTGACCGCATCGGCCCGGGGCCGTCGATGCTGATCGGCTTCGTGCTGTGCGCCGCCGGCTGGGTGCTGCCCTGGCTGTGGCCCGCGGGCCAGGTGGGCGTGCTGGCCTTCGTGGCCATGCTGCTGCTGGGTGGTGTCGGCGGCGTGCTGATCTTCATCAACTTCCTGGCCATGCGGCAGGCGGTGACACCGGGCCCGCTGCTGGGCCGCATGACGGCGACGATGCGCTGGCTGATCCTGATCCCGGCGATCCCGGGGGCACTGCTCGGTGGCTGGATCGGTGAGCACGCCGGGCTGGTGCAGGCGCTGGGCGCTGCCGGCCTGGGCGCGGCCGTGCTGGCGGTGCTGGGCTGGCGCGGCGGCGTGATCGCTGCCGTGCGGGTGCTGCCATCGCCCGCCGACGACACGCCGGACGTCGCACCCGCCAAGGGCGGCTGACTCTGGCCCTGGTCAGACCGCAGCGGGCGCGAAGCGATCGACCGCATCGGTGATCAGCCCGTCCACGCCCAGCGCCAGCAGGCGGCTGGCATCGGCCGGCTCATTGACGGTGTAGACCATCGCCAGCCAGCCGGCCTGGCGGGCCTTGGCCAGCAGGGCAGCATCCATCAGTGTGTGGTTGGTGACGATGGCGACGCAGCCCAGCTGTGCGGCGATGTCCAGGCAGCCGGGCCACAGGCTGTCGAGCAGCAGCGCGCGCGGCAGGTGGGGGGCGGTGTCGCGTGCGCCCTGCAGGGCCTCGGGCCGGAAGGAACTGAGCAGCGGCGGCACGGCCTGGCCCGCCCACAGCCTGGCCGCCTGCTCGGCCACCACGCGGCCGGTGATCGCTTCCTGGCCGGGCGTGGGCTTGATCTCGATGTTCAGCTGCAGGCCGTTGGCCAGGATGAAGCGCGCCAGCCCGGCCAGCGTGGGCAGTGGCTCGCCGGCATGGGCGCGGCTGTGCCAGCTGCCGGCGTCCAGTTGCGACAGCGCCGACCACGGCTGGTCACCGGCCGTGCCCTGGCCGCTGGTGGTGCGGTCCAGCGTGGCGTCGTGCAGCAGGAAGGGCACGCCATCGGCCGACAGCTTGACATCGCATTCGAAGGCACGGTAGCCGTGGGTCGCACCCAGGCGGAAGGCGGCCAGCGTGTTCTCGGGCGCCAGCTTGCCAGTGCCGCGGTGGGCAATCCAGCGCGGGCAGGGCCAGGCAGGGGTGGCACCTTGCGGGGCCATCAGTCGCCCACCCGCAGGCTGGTGCTGGCGTCGAACCAGTGCAGCTGGCTGGGCGAGGCCCGCAGCCGCACCGCCTGGCCCACGCGCGGCGGCGGCAAGGTGGCGTCCATGCGCACGGTGAACAGCGCACCACCCAGGCGGCCGTGCACCAGGCGCTCGGCGCCCAGCATCTCGATGGTGTCCACCTGCAGCG
>JAGOBT010000565.1 GCA_017999135.1 Burkholderiaceae bacterium | reverse complement strand
CCGTCATCGACGTGCACCTGATGGGTGCGGTGCACTGCTGCCAGGCGGTGTGGCCGCACATGGTGGCGCAGAAGTACGGCCGCATCGTGATGACCACCTCGTCGTCGGGCCTGTTCGGCAACTTCGGCCAGGCCAACTACGGTGCGGCCAAGATGGCCCTGGTGGGCCTGATGCAGACCCTCTCGATCGAAGGCGCCAAGAGCGACATCCGCGTCAACTGCCTGGCGCCCACCGCCGCCACCCGCATGACCGAAGGCCTGCTGCCGCCGCCGGTGCTGGCCGTGCTGACGCCCGAGGCGGTGGTGCCCGCGCTGCTGGTGCTGGTGGACCAGGACGCGCCCAACCGCACCATTGCCTGTGCCGGCGCCGGCACCTTCGAGGCGGCGCACATCACGCTGACCAACGGCCTGCACCTGGGCACCACGCCCGACACGCCCGAACGCCTGGCCGCCGCCTGGGACCAGGTCAGCGACCGCAGCGGCAGCCAGGTCCCCGCCAGCGGTGCGGCCCAAGGCAGCAACGAGGTGACGCAGGCGCTGGCGGCCAAGCGCTGACGCGCCGGGCCGACATGAACGCCCACCGCCACCATCCGCCGCACTTTCCGGCCCCGCTGGCTCCGTTCGGCGGCCTGCCGCCGCCGGCGCCCGACTGGTTCACCCAGGCCCTGGCCGACGCGCCCGAGCGCACCGAGGTCAAGGTGCAGGGCACGCCGATCGAGGCCCTGGCCTGGGGCCGGGTGGGCGACCCTGGCCTGCTGCTGCTGCATGGCAACAGCGCGCATGCCGACTGGTACAGCTGCATCGCGCCGCTGCTGCGGGCCGGCCGGCGGGTGGTGGCGCTCAGCTTCTCGGGCATGGGCGGCTCGGGCTGGCGCACCCAGTACAGCGTGGCGCAGTGGGCCGACGAGGCGCTGGCCTTGGCCGAGGCCACCGGCCTGTTCAACGGCCCGGTGCTGCCGGTGGTGGCGGCGCATTCGTTCGGCGGCTTCGTGTTGATGAATCTGGCGGCCCGCCACGGCCAGCGGTTGGGCCGGGCGGTGATCGTCGACACGCCGCTGCGGCCGCCCTCGCGGGCCGACGCCCGCCGCAGCCGGCCCGAATTGCTGCGCTCGGCCAAGGTCTACGCCAGCGAGGCCGACGCGCTGCAGCGCTTCCGCCTGCTGCCGCCGCAGGGCTGCGCGCACCCGTACATCGCCGACCTGATCGCCCGCCGCGGCCTGAAGCAGACCACCGGGCCTGATGGGCAGCCGGGCTGGGTGTGGCGCTTCGACCCCTTCCTGTTCCGCCACTTCGCCTTCGGGCGGCCGCTGAAGGAACTGCGGGCAGCGCAATGCCCGGTCACCCTGGTGCGCGGTGGCCGATCGCGGCTGGTGACCACCGAACTGATGCAACTGGCCCTGCAGCACGCGCCGGCCGGCACAACGCTGCTGGAAGTGCCGGATGCCGACCACCATGTGATGGTCGACCAGCCGCTGGCGTTTGCCGACTTGCTGGCCGGGCTGGTGCCGGGCGTGCGATGAGCGGTTCGCCATCCAGCACCCTGCGCTTTGCCGAGAAGCGTGAGCTGATCCTCGACGGCGCGGCGCGGCTGTTCAACCGTCGCGGCATCAAGGCTGGCACCTTGTCCGAGGTGGCGGCCAGTGTCGGCCTGGCCACCAACAGCCTGACCTACTACTACCGCAAGAAGGAAGACCTGGTCGTCGCCTGCCTGATGCGCAGCATCGGCGCGCTGGACGGCGTGATCGCCGATGTCGACGCCCGCATCGCGCCGGGGGACCTGGCCGGCCGGGTGCGTGCGCTGGTGCAGGGCTACGTGGCACTGCTGGCGGCCATCGAGGACCGGCTGCGCCCGGCGCTGATCTTCTTCGGCGACATGCGGGCGTTGCCGCAGCCGCAGGCCGAGCCGGCCTTCGCGGCCTATGTGGCGATGTTCCGCCGCCTGCGCGGCCTGCTGCTGGCCGGTGAGGCGGGCGCCGGCGTGGCGCTGCCGGCTGCGGGCAGCACGGCGCGGCGGGCACTCAATGCACGCTGCCATGGCCTGCTGTCGCAACTGCTGTGGGCGCGGGCCTGGCTGGGCCGCTATGAAACCAGCGACTACCCGCGCGTGGCATCGGCGATGGCGGATCTGCTGCTGCACGGCCTGGCCGCGCCTGGCCAGGCCTGGCCGCGTGAACCGATGCCGGCGCCCGAGGTGCTGCCCGGCGAGGCCGGCGCCGAAGGCGACACCACCACCCGCGAGGCCTACCTGCGCACCGCCACCCGGCTGGTCAACGACCACGGCGTGGGCGGCGCGTCGGTGGAGCGCATCGCCGCCACGCTGGAACTGACCAAAGGCTCGTTCTACCACCACCACGACACCAAGCACGACCTGATCGACGACTGCTTCGAGCGCAGCTTTGCGCTGATCCGCGGCGTGCAGTGGGCCGCGCTGGCGCAGGCTGGCGCGCCCGGCCGCAATGGCTGGCAGACGCTGCTGGCCGCCACACTGCCGCTGATGGCGCTGCAGACAGCCCCCCAGGGCCCGCTGCTGCGCCTGACGGCCTGGACCGAGCTGCCCGGCGCGCTGCGCTGGCAGAAGTACGGCACGATGAACCGCCTGGGCGAGCGCTACGCCGCCATGGTGGTGGCGGGCCAGGCCGACGGCAGCATCCGCCTGGTCGACCCGGCGGTGGCTGCGCAATTGATCGCCGGGCTGATCAACGCCCTGTCCGAGGTGGAGCACTGGCTGCCCGGCGACGGCCCGCCGGCGCTGCAGCCCCTGCTGGCCCGCCCCCTGCTGATGGGCCTGCTGGCCCCACCCCTGGAGACCCCCTGACCACCCCCGAAACTCCTGCCGCCCCCGACGTCAACCCGCAGTTCAGCCAGTTCACCGGCACCCGCCCGGTGGCGC
>JAGOBT010000564.1 GCA_017999135.1 Burkholderiaceae bacterium | reverse complement strand
TTCAAACACCGCTGCGCGCTGCGCGCAGCATTGGCCGGCAGCACACCTCGTGTCGATGTATCATGGTAAGTATTCAATAACTTACAAGATTTCCAAGCGAGGCCCGCCGATGCAAACCAGACTGCCCACGGAGGAGCGCCAGGCCGAAATCGTGGCGGCCGCATTGCACCTGGCCCGGGACACCAGCCCGCTGTCGATCACCACCAGCGACATCGCCAGGGCGGTCGGCGTCAGCCAGGGTGCCGTGTTCAAGCACTTTGCGACCAAGGAGGCCATCTGGGTGGCCGCGATGCAATGGGTGCGCGCGCACTTGCTGGCGCAACTGCAGGCATCGGCTGTAGGGGCGGCCACCGGCGTGCTGGCGCTCGAAGCGGTGTTTCAAGCCCATGTGGACTTCGTGATCGCCCACCCCGGCGTTCCCCGCGTCATCTTCCAAGAGCTGCAGCAGCCGCTGGATTCTCCGGTGAAGCAGGAGGTCAGGGCCTTGCTGCAGGCCTACCGGCTGCTGCTGCTGCAACAGTTCCAGCGTGGCATGCAGGCAGGTGAATTGCCGGCAGGCCTGGACCCCGAGGCGGCTGCAACGCTGTTTGTCGGCATCGTCCAGGGGCTGGTGATGCAGTCGATGCTGTCGGGCCGGCCCGCGGCAATGCAGGCGCAGGCCGGGGCGGTGTTCGCCATCTACCTGCGCGGCATCCGGGCGGCAGCATGAAAGCCGCATCGAACTGGCCACGGCGGCTCGGGCTGGGCGGGCTGGCAGTGCTGCTGCTGGCTGCGCTGGGGTTTGTGGTCATGCGGTCGGGCCCGCTGGCGCCCACCCGCGTGACGGTGGCGCGGGCCCAGGTCGGCAGCCTGTCGCCGTCGCTGTTCGGCATCGGCACGGTCGAGGCGCGCCGGTCCTACCTGATCGGGCCGACGGTGGCGGGCCGGGTGAGCAAGGTGCTGGTGGATGTTGGCGACACGGTGGCGGCCAGTCAGTTGCTGGCCGAGATGGACCCGGTGGACCTGGACGAGCGTGCCACCGCGCTGGAGGCCTCGGTGGCACGGGCATCCAGCGTGGTCGCTGCCGCACAGTCCCAGCAGCGGGACGCCCAGGCGCGCAGCGATCTGGCGGCCGCCACGGCGCGGCGCTATGTCGCGCTCGGCGCCCAGCAGTTCATGAGCGCCGGCGCCGTTGAGGCCAAGCAGCAGGAGCAGGCCTCGGCCGATGCCGCACTGGCCGCCGCTGGCGCCAACCTGGCGGCTGCGCGGCAGGACATCCAGCGCCTGGCGGCCGAGCGTGCTGGCCTGCGCCAGCAGCGCGACAACGTCCGCTTGCTGGCGCCCGCAGCGGGCGTGGTCATCAGCCGCGACGCCGAAGCCGGGTCCACCGTGGTGGCCGGGCAGGCCGTGCTGCGGCTGATCGACCCCGCGTCGCTGTGGATCCGGGTGCGGCTGGACCAGGCGCGCTCGGGTGGCCTGGCTGTGGGGTTGCCCGCGTCGATCGAACTGCGATCGAAGCCAGGGGCGCGCCTGTCCGGCAAGGTGGCCCGGGTGGAGGCCACCAGTGACAGCATCACCGAGGAGCGCGTGGCCCTGGTGGCGCTGGACACGCTGCCCCAGGGCCTGTCCACTGGCGAACTGGCCGAGGTCACACTGGCGCTGCCGGCCACGGCCCCGGCCGTGCTGCTGCCCAACCCGGCGCTGCAACGCCAGGCCGATCAGGTCGGCGTGTGGCGCATCGATGCGGGCAAGCCCGTCTTCACGCCCGTGCGCACTGGGCAAACCAGCCTGGACGGCCAGGTGCAGGTGCTCGACGGCCTGCGGGCCGGTGACGCGGTGGTGGTGTACAGCGAGAAGGCTGTCACCGCCGGCAGCCGCCTCCAGATCGTCGACCGGCTCGCCGGCAGCCCGCCATGATCAGCCTGGCTGGCCGCGACATCCTGCATGCCTGGGGCAAGTTCGTGCTCACCGGCATCGGCCTGGGCCTGCTGATCGGGGTGACGCTGACCATGGCCGGCGTGTACCGCGGCATGGTCGATGACGCGCGTGCCTTGCTCGACAACAGCGGCGCCGATCTCTGGGTGGTGCAGCAGGACACGCAGGGGCCGTACGCGGAAGCATCCAGCCTGCGCGACGACGTGGTGCGCAGCGTGCGCGGCCTGGCCGGTGTGGCACGTGCTGCCAATGTCACCTACCTGACGATGCAGGTGCGCGCCAGCGGCGGGCATGCAGCGGGCCGGGAGGTGCGCGCCATGATCGTCGGCTTCGAGCCCGGCCAGCCGGGCGCGCCCGGCTATCTGGTGGCGGGCCGGCATGTCACGCGCAGCCACTACGAGGCCGTGGTCGACGTGCGCACCGGCTTCACGCTGGGCCAGCGCATCCGCATCCGGCGCCACGACTACACGGTGGTGGGGCTGACACAGCGCATGGTCTCGTCCGGTGGCGACCCGATGGTCTTCATTCCGCTGAAGGACGCGCAGGAAGCGCAGTTCCTGAAGGACAACGACGCCATCCTGAACGACCGCGCCCGCACGGCTGCCAACCCGGCGCTCAACCGGCCGGGCGTGCCCGGCTTGCTGGAGGCGATCCAGGCCTCACAGGCCGCCAACCACAACGTCAACACGGTGCTGGTGCAGGTGCAGCCCGGCGTGGCGGCTGACAGCGTGGCCGCGCCGATCCGGCGCTGGAAGCACCTGGAAGCCTACACCCGCGCACAGATGGAAGAGATCCTGGTGGCCAAGCTGATCGCCACGTCGGCCAAGCAGATCGGCATGTTCCTGGTCATCCTGGCCATCGTCAGCGCGGCCATCGTGGCCTTCATCATCTACACGATGACGCTGGGCAAGATCCGCGAGATCGCGGTGCTCAAGCTCATCGGCACGCGCAACCGCACCATCGCCGGCATGATCCT
>JAGOBT010000563.1 GCA_017999135.1 Burkholderiaceae bacterium | reverse complement strand
GCCCATGGTCGTGCACGATGGCCTGCAGCCCCCGCGCCAGCTGGTCGGCACGCTGGCGCACCTGGGCCAGAAAATCGCTGCGGCAGACGGTGTCCACCACCGCCAGCCCCACCGCCGCCATCAGCGGGTTGCCGCCGAAGGTGCCGCCCTGGTCACCAGGCGCGAAGACGTTGAACCGCTCCTTGCACAGCAGCGCGGCCAGCGGCACCCCGCCGCCGATGCCCTTGGCCAGCGTCATCACGTCGGGCTGAACGCCGAACAACTCGTAGGCAAAGGCCTGGCCGCAGCGGCCGATGCCGGTCTGCACCTCGTCGACGATCATCAGCAACTGCCGCTCGGTGATGAGCGCGCGCAACTCGCGCACGAAGCCCGGGTCGGCGAGGACCACACCGGCCTCGCCCTGCACCAGCTCGAGCATCACCGCCACGGTCTCGGGCGTGATGGCCCGCTCGACCGAGGCGATGTCGTTGTAGCGCGCCTGCGCAAAGCCGGTGGGCATCGGCGCGAACAGGCTGTCCCATCCGGGCTTGCCCGACGCGCGCATCATGGCCAGCGTGCGGCCATGAAAGGCGCCGTCGAAGCTGATCACCGCATGGGCGCCACCGCGCATGCGGCGGCCCCAGCGGCGCGCCAGCTTCACGGCCGCTTCGTTCACCTCGGCGCCCGAGCTGCCGAACCACACGCGGTCGAAGCAACTCAGCCCCACCAGCCGTTCGGCCAGGTCCAGCATCGGCCGGTTGTGGAAGGCCGGGCTCGGGTTGATCAGCCGCTGCGCTTGCCGGGCCAGCGCCTCGGCAATCACCGGCGGGCTGTGGCCCAGGCTGTTGACCGCCCAGCCCTGCACCAGGTCGAGGTGGCGCTTGCCCTGTTCATCGATCAGCCAGGACCCCTGGCCGTCGACGAACACGGCCTCGGGGCGGGTGGTGACGGTGATCAAGGCGCGCTCGGCGTCGGGCGCTGGCGATGGCAGCGGCGCAGGCGTGGCGGCAGATCTCTGGGCAGTGGCCATGCAGCAATCTCCCGGTGGCATGGCCCAGGTGCAGACCCTGTGGCCCCATGCGTGGTTGCGTTGGGCCTGCAGCATGGCGGCGGATGGCCGTGGCGGCCAGGACGCTGTTACCACCTTTTCTGCCACGCCGATGCACGGGGTTTGCGGCGATGATGGCGCCATGACCTGCCGCATCGCCTTCGTGCTGTTCCCCGGCTTCCAGCAGCTGGACCTGGCGGGGCCGATGGCGGTGTTCGAGGTGGCGCGGCTGGCGCAGCCCGCCAGCTACACCTGGCGTCTGGTGGCGAGCAAGGCGCCTGCCGTGCGCAGCTCGGCCGGGGTGCACTGGCCGGTGACGCCGCTGCCGCGGCGGCTGGGTGCGATCGACCTGGTGATGGTGATCGGTGGCGACGGGGTGGATGCGGCCTGCCGCGATGCGCTGCTGATCGGCTGGCTGCAGCGCGCCAGCCGGTCTGGGGCGCGCATGGCCAGCATCTGCAGCGGCAGCCTGGTGCTGGCGGCCGCGGGCCTGCTGGACCAGCGCACCGCCACCACCCACTGGTCGCGCAGCCGCCAGTTTGCGGCCGACCATCCGGCGGTGCGCCTGCAGCCCGACCGCATCTATGTGCGCGAGCCCGCGGCCAGCCATGCGGGCCAGCGGCTGCCGGAGGTGTGGACCAGTGCGGGCATGACGGCCGGCATCGACCTGTGCCTGGCGCTGGTCGGACACGACCATGGCGAGGCGGTGGCGCGCGAGGCCGCCCGCCAGTTGGTGGTGGAACGCCGGCGGCCCGGCGGCCAGTCACAGTTCTCGCCGCTGCTCGATCTGCAGCGGCCGGACGGCCGCTTCGGTGGCCTGCTCGACCAGGTGCGCAGCCAGCCGCGCGACGACCACAGCGTCGACGCGCTGGCCGCCCGGGCCTGCATGAGCCCGCGGCACTTTGCACGCTGCTTCCGCGCCGAGACCGGGGCCACGCCAGCGCATGCCGTCGAGCGCATGCGGGTGGAGGCGGCGCGCACCGCGCTCGAGAGCGGCCAGCCGTCGGTGCAGCGCATTGCCGAAGACTGCGGCTTCGGCAACACCGAGCGGATGCGGCGGTCGTTCCAGCGGCTGCTGGGCCGCCCGCCGGGGGCGTTCAGAAAGTCTGCAGGCCCCGGCGACAACCCGTGAATCGCGCCGTGGCCTGCCGCGCGTCAGCGCGCGCCGGCTGCCTGCAGCAACTGCACCATCGCGGTGTAGCCCCGCGCCTGCGCCAGTTGCAAGGGCGTGGTGCCGCTGCGGTCTGCCCGCTGCGTGCTGGCGCCCGCGTCCAGCAGCGCCTTCAGCGTGGCCTGGTGGCGCGGGCCGCCATCGCCCAGCACGATCGCCTCGATCACCGCTGTCCAGTGCAGGTTGTTCACGTGGTCCAGCGGCGCGCCGGCCTGGATGAGCTGGCGCACCACGCCGTCGTGCCCCAGGTGTGCCGCCGCGATCAGCGCGGTGCCGTCGTAGCGGCTGGTGGTGAGCCTGGCGCTGGCACCCCCGGCCAGCAGCACCCGCAGCGTGGCTTCGTCGTCGGCCACGGCGGCGATGGTCACGGCGTCGTAGCGCCCTTGCTCCAGTGCCGCGTGGTCGGCGCCGGCCTGCAGCAAGGCCTGGACCGCACGGCCCTGGCGGGCAAACGTGGCCACGTGCAAGGGTGTGCGGCCCGCCTTGTCGCGGGACTCCAGCGCTGCCTTGTCGACAGCCAGGCGCTGGATGGCGGCCAGGTCGCCCCACTGCGCCGCGGCGTGCAGGCCCTGGTAGGCCGCTGCCTCGGTGGTGGTGGGCGGCACCTGCGCCTGCAACGGTGCGGCGGCAGCCGCCACAGCCAGGGCCAGCAGCCAGACGGCGGTCGGGGTGGTCACTTCAGCAGGTCCTTGGCCT
>JAGOBT010000562.1 GCA_017999135.1 Burkholderiaceae bacterium | reverse complement strand
GCCAGCGTGGCCTGGTCGACCTGGCAGGCGTCGCCCCAGCTCAGGTGCATGCTCGACAGCAGGTCTTCGCAGAAGCTGTGCACCACGCTGTGCAGTTCGGTGCGACCCAGGCCGAGCAGGGTGTGGGCGTCCAGGCGGTCGAGCATGTCGAGTTCACGCTTGGACAGGTGGCCGTCTGACAGCAGGGCCAGGGCCAGGATGCGGCCGGCGGCCTGGGGGCTGTTGCGGGGGTAGTGGCGCATGGGTCGGGTGTCCGGTGGGAGTGTGGGAAATCGGGGCTCAGCCCTGCGGCAGCGCGTGCGGCTGGCGGATGGCGCGGCGGTCTGTCGCGCGGGCCGGCTGACGACCGCGTTGCCACAGCCGCAACAGCACCCGGGCGGCGCGTGCCAGCGCGTTGTCGATGGCGCTGCGCCAATCGCGCGCCACGGCGGTGATCACCACCTTGCCGTTGCCGTCGGTGTCCAGTTCCACCTGGCAGCGCTTGTCCACGCCGCCGCGCGGGCCGTTCACGTCGGACAGCCGCACCGTGGCCCGCGGCACCAGCCACTGGATGCGCCGCAGCACGAATTGCAGCCGCGTCACCGCCAGGTGGCGCAGGCCGGCGGCCTCGGGGTGGCGGGATTCGAAGATCACTTGCATGGCAATCACTCCGTCAGTGGGGGTGGACGAAAGATAGAGGCGCAATGCATCCTTAAAAAGCAGAGAATCACTGATCAATCTTCCTGAATAGACTGAACATGAGTCTCGACTTCAGCTACCGCCACCTGTACTACTTCTGGGTCGTGGCCAAGGAAGGCGGCATGGCCAAGGCCGCCGGCCGGCTGGGCATGGCGGTGCAGACGGTCAGCGCCCAGGTGCGCGAGCTGGAGCGTGCGCTGGGCCAGCAACTGCTGCGGCCCGCCGGCCGCGGCCTCGCGCTCACCGAGGCGGGCCACGCCGCGCTGCGGCAGGCCGACCAGATCTTTTCGCTGGGCGAGCAGCTGCCCGCGCTGGTGCGCGACGCGGTGGCCGCCCCCCAGGTGCGGCTGGCGGTGGGCATCAGCGACGGGCTGTCCAAGCTGCTGGTGCGCCAGCTGCTGCAGCCGGTGATGGCCACGCCGCAGCTGCGCCTGCTGTGCCACGAGGACGAATTCGACCGCCTGCTGGCCGACCTGGCATTGCACCGGCTGGACGTGGTGCTGTCCGACCGTCCGGCCCCGGTCAACCGCAACCTGAAGGTCTACAGCCACCCGGTGGGCAGCTCGGCGCTGGCCTGGTATGCGCCGCCGGCGCTGCTGGCGCAGGCCCGGGTCGGCTTTCCGCAGAACCTGGCGGCACTGCCGGTGCTGCTGCCCACCGGCCATGCGGCGGTGCGCCCGCGGCTCGACGCCTGGTTCGAGCGCCGCAGCGTGCGCCCGCTGGTGGTGGGTGAATTCGAGGACAGCGCGCTGCTGGTCACCTTTGCCGCGGGCGGCATGGGCGTGTTTCCGGCACCGGTGGTGGCGCACGACAAGCTGGTGGAACGCTACGACCTGCACCGCTTTGCCGATGGCGACGGCGTCGAAGAGCAGTTCTACGCCATCGCCACCGAGCGCAAGGTGCTGCACCCGCTGGTGCAGCGGCTGCTGCCGCAGCCGGGCTGATGGCCCTCAGCGCCCCGCTGCACCCAGCGCCAGCTTCAGCCCCAGCGCGATGAACAGTGCCCCCACGCCGCGGTTCAGCCACGGGGCCAGCCGCTGCCAGCGGGCCTGCCCGGCCAGGCGTTGCCGCAGCGCGGCCGCGGCTGCGGCCAGCGCCAGGCTGACCAGCGTGCCGTTGACCACGAACACGCTGCCCAGCAGCACAAAGGCCCAGGCCGGGTGCGTTGGCTCGGCACGGATGAACTGCGGCACGAAGGCCAGGAAGAACAGCGCCACCTTGGGGTTCAGCGCGTTCGTCAGGAAGCCTTGCGCGAACTGCCGGCGCAGCTGGTGGGCCGGGTTCGCCGCCTTGGCAGCGGGCCCGCCGGCCAGGCGGCTGCGCAGCAGGCCGATGCCCAGCCACACCAGGTAGGCCGCGCCCAGCCACTGCAGCGCCAGGAAGGCGGCCGGCGCGCTGGCCAGCAGCGCGCTGACGCCCAGCGCCGCCGCGGCAATGTGCACCCAGCAGCCGGCGCTGATGCCCAGCGCCGCCGCTGCGCCGGCGCGAAAACCCTGCGCCGCGCTGCTGCGCAGCACCAGCGCCATGTCCACCCCGGGCGTGATGTTCAGCAGCAGGCCGGCGGCCACGAACAGCGGCAGCTGCTGGATGTCGGCCCAGGGCGCCAGCATGCGTGCCTCAGCCCGGCTGCAGCGCCACGCCGCCGGCCACCGCACCCACGGCGATCAGCCACATCGGGCTGATGCGGGTGCGCACGCTGGCCGCCACCGTGCCCAGCACCAGCACGGCGGCCATCCACTCGGTGCGCACCGGTGCGGTCAGCACCCAGCCGGTGGACAGCAGCAAGCCCAGCGTCAGCGGCGTCAGCCCGGCGGTGAAGGCGCGCAGGGCGATGCTGTCGGCGCGCCGTCGGCCGTAGCGCCCCAGGGCGAAGGCCAGCACCGACGACGGCCCCATGATGCCCGCCATGGTGGCCAGCACGCCGGCCACGCCGGCCACATGCCAGCCCATCACCGCCACGAACAGGATGTTGGGCCCCGGTGCCGCCTGCGCGATGGCCACGCCGGCGGTGAACTGCGCATCAGTCATCCAGCCCTGCTGGCCGACCAGGTAGCGCTGCATGTCGGGCGCGGTGGTGATGGCGCCGCCCACCGCCAGCACCGACAGCAGGCTGAAGTGCGCCCACAGGCCCAGCAGGTCGGCCCAGCCCAGCCCGTGGGTGGCCTGCGCGTGGGTCCAGCTCAGCGAGCCGCCACGGCCACGCGCAGGCGCCATCAGGCC
>JAGOBT010000561.1 GCA_017999135.1 Burkholderiaceae bacterium | reverse complement strand
ACCCGCGTCGCCCTGATCGAGAACGGCGCGGTGCAGGACCTGCACATCGAGCGCACACTGGAACGCGGCCTGGTCGGCAACGTCTACCTGGGCAAGGTGGCCCGGGTTCTGCCCGGCATGCAGAGTGCCTTCATCGACGTGGGGCTGGAGCGCGCCGCGTTCCTGCATGTGGCTGATCTGCACGGTGGTGGCCACCATCCCAAGCACGACGTGGCGGTGCAGGTGCCGATCGAGCGCCAGGTGTTCGAGGGCCAGACCCTGATGGTGCAGGTCATCAAGGACCCGATCGGCACCAAGGGCGCGCGGCTGTCCACCCAGATCAGCATCGCCGGGCGCATGCTGGTGTTCCTGCCGCAGGACAACCACCTCGGCATCTCGCAGAAGATCGGCTCGGCCGAGCTGCGCGAGCAGCTGCGCCTGCGCCTGCAGAAACTCACCGCCATGGCCGATGGCTCGCCCACCGGCGGCTTCATCCTGCGCACCAACGCCGAAGACGCGACCGATGAAGAGCTGGCCGACGACATTGCCTACCTGCGCAAGGCCTGGGGCGCCATCCGTGCCCAGGGCATGAGCCAGCCGCCCGGCACGCTGCTGCATGAAGACCTGAACCTGGCCCAGCGCGTGCTGCGCGACCTGGCCACCGACAGCACGCAGACCATCCGCATCGACAGCCAGCTGCAGTTCGACGCGCTGAAGGCCTTCGGCAATGCCTACACGCCGAGTTCAGCGGCCAAGCTGGAGCTGTACAAGGGCGAGCGGCCGATCTTCGACCTGTTCGGCATCGAGGAAGAGATTGCCCGCGCGCTGGCGCGCCGTGTCGACCTGAAGAGCGGCGGCTACCTGATCATCGACCAGACCGAGGCGCTGACCACGGTGGACGTGAACACCGGCGGCTTCGTCGGCGCGCGCAACTTCGACGACACCATCTTCAAGACCAACCTGGAATCGGCCGGCGCCATCGCCCGGCAGCTGCGGCTGCGCAACCTGGGCGGCATCATCATCGTCGACTTCATCGACATGGTGCGCGACGAGCACCAGGCTGCGGTGCTGGCCGAGTTCAAGAAGCAGCTCAGCCGCGACCGCACCAAGGTGACGGTGAGCGGCTTCACACAACTGGGCCTGGTGGAGATGACGCGCAAGCGCACCCGCGAGAGCCTGGCCCACATGCTGTGCCAGCCCTGCCCAACCTGTGAAGGACGCGGCCAGGTGAAGACGGCGCGCAGCGTGTGCTACGACATCCTGCGCGAGATCCTGCGCGAGGCGCGGCAGTTCAACCCCAAGGAGTTTCGTGTGGTGGCCAGTGCAGCGGTGGTGGAGATGCTGCTGGACGAGGAGAGCCAGCACCTGGCCGGCTTGAGTGATTTCATCGGCAAGCCGATCTCGCTGGGCACCGAGCCGAGCTTCAGCCCCGAGCAGTACGACATCGTGCTGATGTGAACGCCACGATGCGCACCGCCTCCATCCTCGACCGCGTCGCCGGTCTCGGCTCCGACAAGTGGCGGGTGCACTTCCGTGCGCGCCAGATGCTGGCCCGCGGCGAGCCGGTGATCCTGCTGACCATCGGCGAGCCCGACCAGCCCACGCCCGACGACCTGATCGCCGCCACCCACCGGGCGCTGCAGGCCGGCCGCACCGGCTATTCCAACGGCCGGGGCGAGGCGCCGGTGCTGCAGGCCCTGGCCGCCAAGTACAGTGCCCGCAGCGGCCGCACGGTGGGCACCGACCAGTTCATCTGGGTGCCGGGCACGCAGAGCGCGCTGTACCTGCTGCTGACGGCGCTGGTGGAAACCGGCGACGAAGTGCTGGTGGCCGACCCCTGCTACGCCACCTACCACGGCCTGGTGCGCGCCACCGGCGCCGTCACCGTGCCGGTGGCGCTGCGGCAGGACCGCGGCTTCCGGCTCGACGCCGCCGACGTGGCACGCGCGGTGACGCCGGCCACGCGGGTGATCTTTCTCAATTCGCCGCACAACCCCACCGGCGCGGTGCTCACCCGCGACGACATCCGCGCCATCGGCGCCGTGGCCCGGGCGCATGACCTGTGGATCCTGAGCGACGAGGTCTATGAATCGCTGATCTTCGACGGCCCGTTCGCCTCCCCCTTCGACGAGCCCGACCTGGCCGACCGCACGGTGATCGCCTCGTCGCTGTCGAAGTCGCACGCCGCGCCGGGCTTCCGTGCCGGCTGGTGCGGCGGCCCGGCGCCGTTCATCAGCCGGCTGCTGCCGCTGGCCGAGTCGATGCTGTTCGGTGCCCAACCCTTCATCGCCGACATGGCCGCCGAGGCGCTGTCGCGCGATTTCGCCATCACGGCGCAGATGCGCCAGGCCTACGCCCGCCGCGCTGCCCTGGTGGCCGAGACGCTGGGCGCGGTGCCTGGCCTGCGGGTGCATGCACCACAGGCCGGCATGTTTGTGATGCTGTCGGTGGACGGGCTGGGCATGGACGGCGAGGCCTTTGCCGACCGCCTGCTGACCGAGGCGCAGGTGGCGGTGATGCCCGGGGCGGCCTTCGGGGCTGCCGCCGCAGGCATGGTGCGCATGAGCCTCACCGTGCCCGACGCCGCCCTGGCCGACGGCTGCGCCCGCCTGGCGGCGTTGGCGCGGCGCTGCGCGCCGACCGTGCAGCCGTAGACTCGGTGCTTCTTCCAGCCCCCTGAAGCCGCCCGTCCGGGCTTCGTGCCCACCACGATGCCCGGCTACCGCACCAAGCAGGAATCGATCGCCATTGCCGGCGAAGACGACCTGCTGATCCGTTCGCTGCTCGATCGCCAGCAGCATGCCGACCCGCTGGGTGACGCAGCACGGCTGGGCATCTCGTCGGCCCAATGGCCGTTGTTCGGTCTGCTGTGGCCGTCGGGCGCGCATCTGGCGGCACGGCTGGCCTTGCGCCCGGTGGTGCTGGC
>JAGOBT010000560.1 GCA_017999135.1 Burkholderiaceae bacterium | reverse complement strand
GCACCTGGTGCTGGGCTTCCCGGTGCTGCCGATGCAGGCCGACGACCCCACCGCCGCGCTGGCTGCCGCCCTGCTGGGCGAGGGCATGAGCTCGCCGCTGATGGACCAGCTGCGCGAGCAGCGTGGCCTGGTGTACTACGCCGCCTGCTCGGCCGACCTGATCGACAGCGGCGGCCAGTTCATCATCGAGGCCAGCACCAGTCCGGGCCAGCTCGACGAGGCGCTGACCGCCCTGGGCACCCTGCTGGCCGACCAAGCCGCCCAGGTGACGCCACAAGACCTGGCGCGCGCCAAGAACCAGATTCGCGTGCGCCGCCTGCGCGGGCAGGAGAAGACCGGCCGCCGGCTGGAAGAGGCTGCGCTCGACGCCCTGCTGCTGGGCCGGCTGCGCAACCGCGCCGACTGGCTGGCGCGCATGGATGCACTGGATGGGGATGCGGTGCGCCGCCTGTTCGCCGGCATGGCGGCCAGCGGCGTGGCGCTGGCCCTCACCGGCCGGGTGCCGCGCGGCAGCGCCGACCGGGCCCGCGCCCACCTGGCCGCCGCCGGCCTGCTGCGATGACGGCCCGCGCTCAGCGCGCCGGTGGCTCGTCGCCAGGCTGGATCGGCGGCTGGTCGGTCGGCTGGTCGGTCGGATCCACGCGCCGCTCGCCACCGCGCCGGCCGGAGAACATCGTCCACCAGACGATCCCCACCAGGATCAGCCCGGCCCCCAGCGCTTCCACAAGAATCAGCCACATGGCCGGATTATCCTGGGCCGTGGTGGCCGCGTTGGCGCTGGTGGTCACTGGCTGCGCGGTGCAGCCGCCGCTGCCCACGGCCGACCCTGCACCTGCTGCGGCCCCGCCCGCCGACACACCAGACGACACATCCGCCAACCCGGCTGCTGCTGGACCGGCGGCCGCCCCGCTGCTGCGCCCGCGCGCACGCTGGGTGCCGGTCGACTGGACGGCCCTGCCCGGCCTGGCCGACGATCGGCCCACCGAACTGTGGCCCGCGCTGCGCGCCGGCTGCGCTCGCCCGGCGCCGGGCTGGGCCGCCCTGTGTGCGCGGGCGCTGGCCTTCCAGCCGCCCGACGACAGCTTTGCCTGGCAGTTCCTGCAGCGCGAGTTGCAGCCCTACCGGCTGGAATCGCTGGAAGGCAGCCCCGACGGCCTGGCCACCGGCTACTTCGAGCCGCTGGTGGCGGCCAGCCGCCTGCGCCAACCCGGCTTTGCGGTGCCGCTGCACCGCCCGCCAGCCGACCTGGCCCAGCGCAAGCCCTGGTACACCCGCCAGCAGATCGACACGCTGCCGGCGGCCCAGGCCGCGCTGCGCGGCCAGGTGATCGCCTGGGTGCCCAGCCCGCTGGACGCGCTGGTGCTGCAGATCCAGGGCTCGGGCCGGCTGCGCATCACCGAGCCCGACGGCCGGGTGCAGACGGTGCGCCTGGCCTTTGCCGGCCACAACGACCAGCCCTACCGCTCAGTGGGCCGCTGGCTGATCGACCAGGGTGAGCTGCGCGCCGACGGCGCCAGCTGGCCGGCCATCCGCCAGTGGGGCGAGCGGGCCGGTCCGGCGCGGCTGCAGCAGATGCTGTGGGCCAACCCGCGGGTGGTGTTCTTCAGGGAAGAACCGCTGCCCGACGACGGCGCCGGCCCGCGCGGCGCCCAGGGCGTGCCGCTGACCGCCGGCCGCTCGGTGGCGGTGGACCCGCAGGCCGTGCCCTACGGCACGCCGCTGTGGATCAACACCACCGAGCCGCTTTCGGCCACGCCGCTGCGCCGCCTGGTGATGGCGCAGGACACCGGCACCGCCATCCAGGGCGCCGTGCGCATCGACTACTTCTGGGGTGCCGGCGAGGTGGCCGAGCAGCAGGCCGGCCGCATGAAGCAGCCGCTGCAGGTGTGGGCGCTGTGGCCGCGCTGATCCACGGCTGACACCCCCGGGTTGCGGGCCAGCCGGGGGCGGGCGGATGGCGGCACCAAGGTAATATCGCTTTGGCGGTTTTTTCACGTTTTGCTGCGGGTTGTCTTCGTCGCCCGGCAGTCGCCAACCCACTCTGCCCACCGGCCCATGCAGCAGTACCTTCCCTGGTTCATCGCCACCGCGGCGCTGGCTGTGCTGGCCACGCTGGCCGTGCTGTGGCTGCTGCAGGCACTGCGGCGCCCGGCCGGCCCTCCGCCGCTGCCGGTGGAATGGGACCTGCTGCCCCGGCCGGTGTTCACCGCCGACGAGCGCCGTGTCTACCGCCAGCTGCGCGACGCCCTGCCGCACCACATTGTTCTGGCCAAGCTGCCGCTGGTGCGCTTCTGCCAACCGGCCGACCCGAAGGCGGTGCGCTACTGGTTCGACCTGCTGGGCGCCAACCATGTCACTTTTGCCGTTTGCAGCGCCAACGGCCGGGTGCTGGCCGCCATCGACCTGAGCTACGACCGCGGCGGCCCGCCGGGCCGGGCCACCCGCATCAAGCAGGCAGTGCTGGCGGCCTGCCGGGTGCGCTACCTGCGCTGCCCGGCCGACCATCTGCCGTCCATCCCCGAACTGCAGTTGCTGGTGCCGATGGGCAGCAATGCATCCCGCGGGCCGCAGCCGGCGCAAGGTGCGGCGTCGATGCCCGGCGCAGCGCCGGGCATGGGCAGCATGGCCAGCGCAGGCCGCCGGCGCGAGCGCAGCACGCTGTGGCAAGACTCGATGAGCTTCCACGATTCGTTCTTCTCGTCAGGCTCGCGGCGCGAGCTGGACTCGGGCCACGGCGATCTGCGCGACATGCATGGCCGGGCCGAATCCGACTTGGCGCCCGCTGGTATGGTGACGGATGGCCCCGCACCAACCGACCAGCCGTTCCGGCACTGAGCCCGCCCCCCAGGCCGGCCCCGGCCATCCGTTTGACCATCTCACGCCGCAGGCCGTGCTCGACGCGCTGGACGCGGTGGG
>JAGOBT010000558.1 GCA_017999135.1 Burkholderiaceae bacterium | reverse complement strand
TGCCGGCGGCAGCCCGATCAGCCCGCTGATTGCGCGCCAGGTGCTCATGCGCCTGCGCGCACCGGCCGCCGACGCACCGGCCGGGCTGACGAACGGCCCGGGCGAGCGCCGGGGCGATGCGGACGCCGCCGCGCTGTCGGCGCGCGAGCACGAGGTGCTGCAACTGATCACCCGCGGCTACACCGCCGACGAGATCGCCGCGATGCTGCAGATCTCGCGCCACACGGCGCTGACCTATGTGCGCCGCATCTACAGCAAGCTGAAGGTGAACTCGAAGGCCGAAGCGATCTTCGAAGCCCGCCAGCGCGGGCTGCTGGGCTGACATGGTGTGGGCGGCCCGGCTGGCCGCTGATCGGCAGCAGCACCGACGCGCGCGCTGGCCACGCGGTCAGGCGCGCAGGTGGTGGCGGCGGCCGTCGAAGCGGGTGATGCCCGCACGGTCCAGGAACTCGATCACCTGCACCGTCAGGTTGCGGCCGATGCCGGTGTGGTCGCGGTAGGCGGCGGCGTCGTAGGCGCCATCAGGGCTGGCGGCGGCCAGGGCACGGGCAGCCGCCTCCAGCTGTGCCACCGCCGCCGGCAGGTAGTAGCGGTTGGGCGCCACCCGCACCAGCAGGCCGCGCGCCACCAGCCGGCCCAGGCCGTCCAGCAGCGCAGCCAGCGGCAGCCCGAGTTGCAGCGCCAGGTCGCCGACGATGGGCGGGCGCAGGCCGCCGGGCTGCAGTTGCTCGGTCACCCGCTGCAGCAGACTGGCATCGTCGGCCGCCAACACCGGTTGGTGGCCAGGCCGGTGGTGCCGCAGGCCGGCGCGCACCAGCTGGCCCTGGGCGACGGCCGCCGCCAGGCCGGCATGCAGCAGCGCCTGCGCGTTGGCACCGCCACCCATCACCAGCCGCAGCGCCGCTGCGTCCGGGCCCAGGCTGTCGGGCTGGCTGGCGTGCCAGGCGTCCACCGCCTGCAGCACCCGCGCCTGCCACTGCTGCCAGTGGCTGGCCGTGAGCCCCAGCAGCCCCGATGCGCTGGGCACCCGGTGCAGGCCCAGCTGCCGGTGCAGCGCATCGGCCTCGTCGGCGCGCAGGTGTCGGGCCTGGGCGAAGTGCGCCAGATCGACCCCATCGGGCGCGGCATCGGCCAGCGCCGCCAGCGCGGTGGCCGGGTCGGCCGTGGCCAGTGCAGCCAGTTGCGCCAGGCGCTGCGGCTGGCTGCGGCCGCGCGCCGGGCCGAAGGCATCGACCACCCGGCCGCCGCCCAGCGTGCGGTGGGCTGCCGCATCACGCAGGATGAAGCGGTCGCCCCAGGCGGCGCTGACCGGCCGGTCCAGCACCAGGCGTGCCAGCGTGGGCTGGCCCGGCGCCGCTTCGGCCAGCAGCGCCAGGCGGGCCGGCACCGCCGCGGCGCCCAGGTGCAGCAGCAATTGCGCACGCGGCCCGGGCAGGCCGGTGACGCCGGGCACGGGGTGCAGCAGCACGTCCAGCTGCGTGCTGGCGGGTGGGGCATCGGTGGCGGCCAGCCAGTCGCCACGGGCCGGCGCGGCGCGCTTCAGTTCGGCACCGGCCAGGTTGACGGCACAGCGCTGGCCCGCCTGCGCTGCCTGCACGGCCACGCCCAGCACCTGCAGGCCGCGCACCCGCAAGGCCTGGCCCTGCGGCAGCAACTGCACCGCATCACCCACCTGCACCTGGCCCGACAGCACCGCACCAGTCACCACGCGGCCGGCACCGTCCACGGCAAAGCTGCGGTCGATGGCCAGGCGGAAGTGACCGGCGGCGGGTAGCGCGGCCTCGCCGTGTTGCTGCAACGCCAGCGCGGCAACCTCGTCCTGCTGGCGCGCCAGCGCGGCCAGGTGCGCCTGCAGCGGCGCCAGCCCGGTGCCCTGCGGCAGCGCCAGCGCAAACACCCGCGCGTCGGCATGCGGGCCGCCGTGCAGCAGCGCCCCCACCTCGGCCCGGGCGGCGGCCAGGCGGGCGGCGTCGACCCGGTCGGTCTTGGTCAGCACCACCACCAGGCGCGGCACGCCCAGCAGGGCCAGGATGTCCAGGTGCTCGCGGGTCTGTGGCATCGGCCCGTCGTCGGCGGCCACCACCAGCAAGGCCAGGTCGATGGCGGCCACGCCGGCCAGCATGTTGCGCACCAGGCGCTCATGGCCCGGCACGTCGATGAAGACCAGCTGGCTGCCATCGGGCAGGGTCGCCTGGGCAAAGCCCAGGTCGATGGTCATGCCGCGAGCTTGCTCCTCGGGCAGATGGTCGGTGTCGACGCCGGTGAGCGCGCGCACCAGCGTGGTCTTGCCATGGTCCACATGGCCGGCGGTGGCGATGATCACGCCACGCCGGCCGGGCCGCGGCTAACCGGCAGCCTGCGTGGCCACCAGCCGCGCCACGATGCCCGGCAAGGCGGCATCGGCCAGGGCGCGCAGCTCATCGTCGCTGCGGTCCTGGATCGGGTGCGCCACGAACACCATTGCCGGATCGATGCCCAGCGACTGGGCCTGCGCGGCCGCTGCCTGCACGAATTCACTTGAAGCCACCCCTACACCGGGCAACCCGCGCGACTCCAGATCTGCGATGTCATGCATACAGCACGACGTGCACGATCCTCAGTCGGCCAGGCCTTCGATGACGAGCTGGTTCTCGGCCGCGATCTGCTGGCGCAGCGCGGTCGGCGCCGGCCGGGTGAAGGTGGGCTTGCGGTAACGGTTGACGGTGACGCCCTGCGCGGCCAGCAGTTCGGCCACGCGGTCGAGGAACACGTTGCCGCGCGCCTTGGAAATGTCGAGCACCGCCACGGCCATGCCGTGCAGGGACGGAGGCCGCACCGCCAGCGCCCGGGCGACCGGCGATCGCTCCGAGGTGGGGTCCAGCAACACCAGAGAGGCAGTCATGCCGTGATCTCCTTCGTGACAGGGATGGAACCGACCGGGCCCGATG
>JAGOBT010000559.1 GCA_017999135.1 Burkholderiaceae bacterium | reverse complement strand
CTCATGCACACGCCACCGATCAGGCTCAGGTAGCGGCTGCCGGCGGCATAGCTGACCATGCTCATCGCCGGGATGGGGCTGAAGCCCAGAACGCGGTCGGGGCCGTGCTTCTTGATGGTGTAGACGTTGCTGGCCGCGATGATCTGGTTCACCTCGTCCCAGCTGCTGCGCACGAAGCCGCCCATGCCGCGCACCTTCTGGTAGTCGCGCCGCGCGGCATCGTCCTCGACGATGGTGGCCCAGGCGTCCACCGGGGTCTTGGCGATCTTCATGGCTGCGCGCCAACGCTCCAGCAGGCGGCCGCGCACCATCGGGTATTTCACGCGGTTGGCGCTGTACAGGTACCAGCTGTAGCTGGCGCCACGCGCGCAGCCACGCGGCTCGTGGTTGGGCATGTCCCAGCGGGTGCGCGGGTAATCGGTCTGCTGGGTTTCCCAGGTGACGATGCCACCCTTGACGTAGATCTTCCAGCTGCAGCTGCCGGTGCAGTTCACGCCATGGGTGCTGCGCACGATCTTGTCGTGCGCCCAGCGGTTGCGGTAGGCGTCTTCCCAGGTGCGGTCTTCACCGGTGGTCAGGCCATGGTCGCCCGAGAAGGTCTCCTTGGGCAGCGAGAAGTGGGTGAGGCGGTCCAGAAAGTGACTCATGGGGTTGTCCTTGGGGAAAGTGTTCTGCGTGCAGGGATCGGCAGGCCCATCAGCAGGGGTACGGTGCGTTGCGGCGGCTGCAGGCCCACCAGGTCAACGCGATGCAGGAGAGGTAGAACACGATGAACAGGGCCAGCGCCGCCGAGGCGCTGCCGGTCATGGCCAGTGACGAGCCCACGCTCTTGGGGATGAAGAAGCCGCCATAGGCGCCGATGGCGCTGGCAAAGCCCAGGGCTGCAGCGGCTTCGATGGCGCCTTCGTTGGCGGCAGCGGCCTGTGCCGACGGCAGGCTGTCGGCATGGCGCTGGCGCTCGGCCACGAACAGGCTGGAGATCATGCGGAAGGTGCTGCCGTTGCCGATACCCGAGGCTGCGAACAGCACACCAAACGCCGCCAGGAAGCCGGCGAACTGGCCGCCGTTGCCAGCCACAGCCGGCAGGCACACCAGCGCCATGGTGGCGGCCAGCGCCATCGCCACGAAGATCCAGAGGGTCACCCGTGCGCCGCCCCAGAGGTCGGCCATCCAGCCGCCCAGCGGGCGCAGCACGGCGCCGATCAGCGGGCCCAGCCACACCAGGTGCAGCGCGTCGGCGCGGTGGAACTGGCTCTGCGCCAGCATCGGCAGGCTGGCGGCAAAGCCGATGAAGCTGCCGAAGGTGCCCAGGTACAGCCAGCACATCAGCCAGTTGTGCCGGCGCGTGAAGATCACCGCCTGCTGGGCCATGCCGGCGTGCCGGTCGGACAGGTCGTCCATGCCGAACCAGGCGGCCAGCGTGCTGGCCAGGATCAGCGGCACCCAGATGAAGCCGGCGTTCTGCAGCCACATCGGCCCCTGCGCCGTGGGCTGGGCCGGCCCGCCCAGGAGCCCGAAGGCTCCGGCGCTGATGGCCAGCGGCACCAGCAGCTGCACCAGGGCCACGCCCAGGTGGCCCAGCCCGGCGTTCAGGCCCAGTGCCCAGCCCTGGCGGGCGCTGGGAAAGAAGAAGCTGATGTTGGCCATCGAGCTGGCGAAGTTGCCGCCGCCCAGGCCGCACAGCAGGGCCAGCACCACCATCCATTCAAACGGCGTGGTCGGGTCCTGCACCGCCAGGCCGATGCCGATGGCCGGCAGCAGCAGGCTGGCCGTGGCCAGCGTGGTGAAGCGGCGGCCACCGATCACCGGCACCGCAAACGCATAGACGATGCGCAGCGTGGCGCCGCACAGCGCCGGCAGCGCCGTCAGCCAGAACAGCTGGTTGGTGCTGTAGCGGAAGCCCGCCGCCGGCAGGTGCACCACCACCACCGACCACAGCATCCACACCGCAAAGGCCAGGGCCAGCGCCGGGATCGACAGCCACAGGTTGCGGCGCGCCACGGCGCGGCCAGACCGGTCCCAGAAGACACGGTCTTCGGGGTTCCAGTGCTGGATGATCGGCATGCTGGTCATCAAGGGGCCGGTGGCAGGGCGGTGCGCGGGCAGCCTGCTCAGGGGTTGCGGATCTCGGCGCCGCGGCGCAGATAGAACCACCAGTTCAGCACCAGGCAAACGGCGTAGAAGATGGCGAAGCCGTACATCGCGTACTGCGGCGTGCCCGCCTTGATCTGCGCGCCGATGACCACCGGCGCGATGAAGGCGCCGTAGGCGGCGATGGCCGATGTCCAGCCCAGCACCGGGCCGGCCTGGGTGCGGTCGAAGATGACGCCGATGGTGCGGAAGGTGCTGCCGTTGCCGATGCCGCTGGCGAAGAACAGCACCATGAACAGCCCCAGGAACAGCGGGAAGTACTGCTCCGGCGTGGCCGAGCCATAGGCCTGCATCATCACGTAGCCCACCCACACCGAGGCCACGGCCATCACCACCGAGATGATCTGGGTGACGATGCTGCCGCCCACCTTGTCGGAGATCCACCCGCCGATGGGCCGCACGGCGGCGCCGATGAACGGGCCCATCCAGGCATAGGTCAGCGCCGACGGTGCGTTGGGGTTCTTCAGCGTGTGCTGCAGCACGCCGGCGGCGTCGGGCACATGCTGGAAGCCGAAGATCACCGTGATGGCCAGCGGCAGCGCCATCGAGAAGCCGATGAACGAGCCGAAGGTGACGATGTACAGCGCCGTCAGCGACCAGGTGTGCTTGTTGCCGAAGATGGCGAACTGCTTCTTCACGCCTTCCTTCATCTCGCCGAAGGCGGCCAGCTTCATCATGCCCAGGGCCAGCACCACGTCCAGCGGGATGGCCACCCACATGCTCAGCAGCCCCAGGCCGGTGGGCTTGGGCAGGTACAGGTAGAGCATGAAGATCGC
>JAGOBT010000556.1 GCA_017999135.1 Burkholderiaceae bacterium | reverse complement strand
GCCGCGCCGTCATCGTGATGCCGGTGACCACACCCAAGCTGAAGATCGACGCAGTGGCCGCACTCGGCGGCGAGGTGCTGCTGCATGGCGACAGCTATTCCGACGCCTATGACCAAGCGCTGGCGGTGCAGCAGGCGCAAGGCCTGACCTTCGTGCACCCGTTCGACGATCCGGACGTGATCGCCGGCCAGGGCACCATCGCGATGGAGATCCTGCGCCAGCATGAGGGCCCGATCGACGCGATCTTCGTGGCCATCGGCGGCGGCGGGCTGATCTCGGGCGTGGCCAGCTACATCAAGGCGGTGCGGCCGGAGATCCAGGTGATCGGCGTGCAGACCCGCGACTCGGACGCCATGGTGCGCTCGGTGCGCGCCGGCAAGCGGGTGACGCTGGCCGATGTGGGCCTGTTTTCCGATGGCACGGCGGTGAAGCTGGTGGGCGAGGAAACCTTCCGCATCACCCGCGCGCTGGTGGACGACTACGTGATCGTCGACACCGACGAGGTGTGCGCGGCCATCAAGGACGTGTTCCAGGACACCCGCAGCATCCTGGAGCCGGCCGGCGCGCTGGGCGTGGCCGCCATCAAGCAGTACGTGGCGCAGCACAAGCTCAAGAGCAAGACGATGGTGGCCATCACCTGCGGCGCCAACATGAACTTCGACCGCCTGCGCTTCGTGGCCGAGCGGGCCGAGTTCGGCGAGCAGCGCGAGGCCCTGTTCGCCGTCACCATCCCCGAGGAGCGCGGCTCGTTCAAGCGCTTCTGCGAGTTGATCGGGCCACGGGCGGTCACCGAGTTCAACTACCGGATGTCCGACGCCCAGGTGGCGCATGTCTTCGTCGGCCTGGCGATCCAGAAGCGCGACGAGGCCGACAAGATCGCCCGCAGCTTCGTCAAGCACGGCTTCGCCACCGTCAACCTGACCGACGACGAACTGGCCAAGGAGCATGTGCGCCACATGGTGGGCGGGCGGGCAGGTGGCAGTTCGGGGCTGGCGGCGGACGAGCGGCTGTTCCGCTTCATCTTTCCGGAACGCCCGGGCGCGCTGATGCGCTTCCTGTCCAGCATGCACCCGGACTGGAACATCAGCCTGTTCCACTACCGCAACCAGGGCGCCGACTACGGCCGCATCCTGGTGGGCATCCAGGTGCCCGGCAAGACGGCGGCCGACCGCAAGGCATTCCAGGCATTTCTCGACACCTTGGCCTACCCCTGTGTCGAGGAATCACGCAACCCTGTGTATCAATTGTTCTTGCGGTAGCAGCCGCTGCCTACACTGGGGCGCATGTCGTTGATCGCCCCCACCGCCAACCCGCTGCTTGAACAAACCCTGCTGACCAAGCTGCAGCGTCGGGCCTTGGCCCAGGGCGGGCTGGGTGAGCTGGAACCGGTGGCGGTGCGCCTGGGGCTGCTGCAGCACTCGCTGCGGCCGCGGTTCCGCGAACCGCAACTCGTGATCTTTGCCGCCGACCACGGCCTGGCCGTTGATGGCATCCACGCGCCGGCCGGGCGCCAGACCGACGAGATGGTGATGCAGATCCTCGACGGGCGGCAGCCGGTGTCGGTGTTCGCGCGCCAGCAGGGGCTGCAACTGTCGGTGGTCGATTGCGGCGTGGCCACGCGCCTACCGCCACATGAGCGGCTGCTGCCGCGCAAGATCGCCCATGGCACCCGCAATGCCCGTGTCGGCAATGCCATGAGCCTGGAACAGGCGCATGCCGCCATCCGCGCCGGCATGGAGATCGCCGACAGCCTGCGCGGCAACCTGATCGCCTGCGCCGGCCTGGGCGTGGGCAGCCACGAAAGCGCGGCACTTGTGCTGGCCCGCCTGACCAACACCCCCGTGCGCGAGCTGATGGTCAGCGGTCCCGACATGTCGCCTGACCTGCTGGCCCACCTGATGATCGTGGTGCAGGGCGCCCAGGGCCGCCACCGCGAGGTGAGCGACGCGGTCGAGGTGCTGGCGGCGTTCGGTGGCTTCGAGACCGCGGTGATGGTGGGCGCCATGCTGGTGGCCGCCAGCAAGCGCCACCTGATCATGGTCGACGGCATGGCCGCCTGCGCCGCGCTGCTGATCGCGTCGCGCATCGCCGAATCGGTGACCGACTACTGCGTGTTCTGCCGCAGCCAGACGCACCACGGTCTTGACCGGGCGCTGGGGCTGTTCCAGGCCAGCGCCCTGCTGGAACTGGGGCTGGACACCACCGACGGCACCGGCGCCTGCCTGTCGTGGCCGCTGGTGCACAGCGCTGCCGCGCTGCTGACCGAGTTGTCGGAAGAAGACGTGTCACAACCCGCCGGCATGGACGCGCCGGTGGTGCAGAGCCTGTACGACCCGAGCAGCCCGACCATTCCCGGCCTGCCCTGACCAGGGATCCGCACCCAGACAAAAGGCACCCGAGGGTGCCTTTGTCGTTGGTGCTTGTGGAGCGTCAGGCCGAGAAGCTGGACCCGCAGCCGCAGGTGGTGGTGGCGTTCGGGTTCTTGATGACGAACTGGGCGCCTTGCAGATCTTCCTTGTAGTCGATCTCGGCGCCCACCAGGTATTGCAGGCTCATCGCGTCGATCAGCAGGGTGACGCCGTTCTTCTTCATCTCGGTGTCGTCGTCGTTGACGACTTCGTCGAAGGTGAAGCCGTACTGGAAGCCGGAGCAGCCGCCGCCCTGCACGAACACGCGCAGCTTCAGTTCGGGGTTGCCTTCTTCGGCGACCAGATCGGCCACCTTGGCGGCCGCGCTGTCGGTGAAGATCAGCGGAGCGGGCATCTCGCCGGTTTCGGGGGCCAGGTTCTCAACGACGGCGTTCATGGGGGCTCCTGCAAAAGGTCAGCGCCCGCTGGTGGCGGGCTGGAAAGGCCTAAATCCTACTACGGCCATCGGGAAATCGGGGCGATGCGGCAATGCCCAAGCACCGGTCATGGGGATCGGCGC
>JAGOBT010000557.1 GCA_017999135.1 Burkholderiaceae bacterium | reverse complement strand
CTTCTGGGCGCTGCGACACGTCTTTGCGGAGACGCTGTTCCTGGTGGGGGCCCTGCTGGCGATCTTCTACCTGGTCGACCGCTGGTACTACCGTCGCGAAGGCATCGAGAAGGTCGATCCCACGCCGGACACGCCGACCTTTGGCATCGAGGGGCGCATCAACGTGCTCTTCTTGCTGGGCATCGTGGGGCTGGTGCTGATGTCCGGCACCTGGAAGCCCGGGGTCAGCCACGACATCGCCGGTACGGCGGTGGGGCTGGAGCAGCTGCTGCGTGATGCGGGCCTGCTGGTCATCATCGGCCTGTCGCTGTACCTCACGCCCGTGCGTGCTCGGCTGCAGAACGAGTTCAGCTGGGCGCCGATGATCGAGGTGGCCAAGCTCTTCGCCGGCATCTTCATCACCATCACACCCGTGCTCGCGATGCTCAAGGCGGGCATGGCGGGCGCCTTTGCACCGGTGGTGCAGCTGGTGACCGCGCCGGATGGCCAGCCGATCCCGGCGATGTACTTCTGGGCCTCGGGGCTGCTGTCGTCCTTCCTCGACAACGCGCCGACCTACCTGGTGTTCTTCAACCTCGCTGGCGGGGATCCTGCGGTGTTGATGACCACGCTGGCGCCGGTGCTGGCCGCCGTGTCCGCCGGCTCGGTCTTCATGGGCGCCAACAGCTACATCGGCAACGCCCCGAACCTGATGGTCAAGGCCATTGCCGAGGAGCGCGGCGTGAAGATGCCCAGCTTCTTCGGCTACATGGCCTGGAGCGTGGCGGTGCTGATCCCGCTGTTCGGGTTGATGACGCTGATCTGGTTCCGCTGAACGTGACGACCTCAATGACCTTGATGACTGCGATGACTGCAACCACTGCGATGACTCCTCCTGCCCTGCCGCGGGTGCTGGTTGCGCGCCTGGTCTTTCCCGACGTGCTGGCGCGCCTGCGACTGCACTTCGATGTGCGCAGCAACGACGACGATGCCACCTGGAGCCCCGCGCAGCTGATCGAGCGGCTGCAGGGCTGTGCCGGGGCGTTCATCACCACTGGCGAGCGCATCGATGCCGCACTGCTCGACGCCTGTCCGCAGCTGCGCGCGGTCTGCACGATGGCGGTGGGCTACAACAACATCGACCTGGCGGCCTGCAGCGCGCGCGGCGTGCTGGTCAGCAACGCGCCCGACGTGCTGACCGAGACGACCGCCGACCTCGGCTTCGCGCTGATGATGGCCGCAGCGCGCCGCATGAGCGAGGCCGAGCGCTCGCTGCGCCGCGGCGAATGGACGCGCTGGAGCGTTGACCAGTTCTGCGGCCAGGACGTGTTCGGCGCCACGCTGGGCATCCTCGGCATGGGGCGCATCGGCCAGGCCATCGCCCGGCGCGGCGCGCTGGGTTTCGGCATGAAGGTGGTCTACCACAACCGCTCCCGCCTGCCGGCTGAAGAGGAGGCGCCGCTGGGCGCGCGCTGGGTCAGCAAGCTGGAGCTGCTGCGCGAGGCCGACCACCTCGTGCTGGTGCTGCCCTACACGCCGGCCAGCCACCACACCATCGGCGCGGCCGAGCTGGCCGAGATGCGGCCGACCGCCACGTTGACCAACATCGCCCGCGGCGGCATCGTCGACGACGCGGCGCTGGCCCTGGCGCTGCGCCAGGGCGTGATTGCCGCGGCGGGCCTGGACGTGTACGAGAACGAGCCGGCGCTGCACCCCGCGCTGCTGACGCTGCCCAACGTCGTGCTGCTGCCGCACATCGGCAGCGCCAGCCGGCCCACGCGCCTGGCGATGGCCCAACTGGCGGCAGACAACCTGATCGCTGCGTTGACCGGTGGCACACCGCCCACGGCGCTCAACCCCGAGGTGATCACCGCGCGGTGATCCGGGATCGGCGGGGCGGCGTCGATGATGCGCTGACGGCGCCCGGGGTGCGGGTGCCGGTGCGGGGGCGGCGCAGGCGTTGCACAGTGGCTCGGAACACTCTGTCCCGAAACTGAGGAAGCCTGCAGCGGCGCCCCGCCCCGGGGCCGGCCCGCAGCGAGTGCGACAGGCATCGGCCACCCGATCCGCGCTCCGGTCTTTCCCTAGGTCCCACCCACGCCCGGCGGCAGACCGGCCGGTTCTCACGCGCCGCGGGCGCAGTGCGCGGCCACGTCCGGTCCCGGACGGCCGATCGGGAGGGCAAAAGCAAGGGTTTTCACGCCTGCCGGTCGGCGCGGAACATGGTGAGCGCCGCGTTCACCGGCCCTGTGGTCGGGAACGCTTCCCGGCGCGGGCACACGAGTTGCAGTTCACTGCAGGGTGAGCGGGACGCGCCGAGTTACGGTGGTTGCCGGCGGCCTCAGGGTCCCTCCCACGTCCGAAGACCACCTGTGAGCAAGGAGACACATCGTGAGCGTCTGGCGACGCCACCTTGACAGTGCCGCAGGGAGCGGGGAGGGTGCCCGCGCGGCGCTGGAGTGGGAGCGCAGCGAGGCGGGCGGATTCAGTCGCTCAAGCTGGCTGCCAGCGATGGGGCAGCAGCTCGTCGATGCGTGCTGCCGGGTGGCTGTGGATGCGCGCGAGCACGTCGCGCAGGTAGGCCCAGGGATCGATCTGGTTGAGCTTGGCCGACTGCACCAGACTCATCACCACGGCGGCGCGTTCACCTGCGAGTTCGCTGCCCACGAACAGCCAGTTCTTCGCCCCGAGTTTCCAGGGCTTGATCTGCTGCTCAAGGTGGTTGTGCCTGGTGGCCGCTACCGCAGCCACTCCAGCCACCGCCGCCCCCGTGGTGGCAGCCACGCCGGCCGCCACGCCGGCCGCCGCACCCGCACCCGCACCCGCAGCCCTGGCCGACTACACCGTCTTCATCGATCCGCCGACGAACTTCGTCTTCGTCAAGCTCCCCCAGGGCTGGAAGTTCGCCGGCAAGGCCGATGGTGCGCTGCCCGCGCCGCTGCCGGGCAA
>JAGOBT010000555.1 GCA_017999135.1 Burkholderiaceae bacterium | reverse complement strand
GCGTCCTCGCTCATGGCCTTGCCGATGGCTCGGGCTCCTGAGAAGTCCAGCTTTGCAACGGCAGCCGCCTGAGCGGCCAGCCCACCGATTTCCACGCCGATACCGCGGAAGACGAACTGCAGATTGGCACCAATGACGGCAGCCGTCTGCAGCGGCACTATGAGGGCATCGCTGATGGGCATCGACCCACCAACGCCGCGCCCGTTGATGGCGTCGAAGAACTGGTTCAGCGCGCTCACCAGGGGGCCGGCAATGGATCTCGCCGCGTCGGTGGAACTCTTCTGAAGCTGGAAGATTTGCTTGTTGAACTCTTCAGCGGCCTTGGCCTGTTCTGTGGTGACGGTGGCATTGAGCCGGCCCGCATCGGCCAAGTCCTTCAGCAGCGGCGCCACTTCGCGCACGCTCTTGCCGAACAGCTCTTGCACCAGGCGGGCTTTGTCGCCGTCGTCGGCGTAGCCGGCCAGCGCCACAGCAGTGCGCTGCAATGCCTCGGCCGGGTCCAACTTGCGCAGCTCGGTCGCATTCAGCCCGATGGCCTTGAGCGCCTGCGCCATTGGCGTGTCGGGATTCGCATTGGCCAGCACGCTGTTGAACTTCACCAGCGCAGCGCCCACGGTGTCCATCGTCGTGCCGGTGCGCGCCGCGATGTCCTCCAGCGCGCTGATGTTCTCGATGCTGGCGCCGGTGGCGTCGCTCAGATCGTTGAGCGCGTCCACGCCATCGATGGTGCTGCGCAGGAACTGCGTGATGCCAGCCACCGAGATGGCGCCGCCCAGCGCAGCACCGACACTGCTGGCCAGCGCCGACATGCGGGCATAGCGCGCCTCGATCTGCGCGGCTTGCTTCTCGGCAATGCGGCCGGCCTTGTCCATGCCGGACTGCAGCGACGCGAGCTGCGCCACCAAGTCGATGCTGAGAGTCGCCAGTGACATGCGGCTATTCCTTTGTGTCGGCCTTGCGGTGCGCCTTGATCAGCGTCAGGCGCTGCATCAGGCCTTCCATGTCTTCAACGCCCAGCCAGCCGCAAACCATCGGCAGGCCTGACCAGTCAATCCCGCCCATGCCGTTGGCCAGCAGGTTGAACACGCTGAAGGCCAGGCGGTCTTCGGCTCCGGCTTGCGGCAAGTCGTCGCCCTCATACTCGACACCGGGTTCTAGGTCGAGGAGGCCGGCGAGTTTTTTGCCACGTCCGCCTTGCGCTGCAGGTAGACGGTGACGGTCTGTGCCATGGCGGTGGAGGCGGTCTGCAGCTCTTCCGCATGGTCTGCCACGTAGGCGGCCCACAGGTCGCGGTGGAAGGGCACGGCATCGCTGCCGCCAATGCCGGCGCCCAGCAGATCGGCCTCGGTGAAGCCTTCCCACCCGCAGGCGTACTGGATGACGTGATCGAGCCCCACCCCGGCGATCAGCCGCGGCAGTTCCACCTCGGGCGGGCGGCGGTACTGCAATCGCCGGCCGCCCCCCAGGTCTGCCCAGGCCTCGCGCTGCGTGGCCATGCGCGCCAGCAGCGCCTGAACGTCGGTCGCCACGTCAGGCGGCCAGCTTCAGAACGAACCCTTTGGCCGTGAAGTCCAGGCTGCCGGTGCCCACCGCTCCGACTTGCACGCTCTCGCCGGGCAGGCTCGGCTCTCCGTAGAAGATCCGCACAGCGCCGTTGGGCAGCGTGATGCGAACCACCACCGCGCCCTGGCTCTGCACGGCCGATTCCAGCAGCTGCATGGCCGTGCTCGGGGTGTCCTGCGCGATGACCTCACACGACACGTTGGAGACGGGGAGCAGGCCCTGCTCTTCCTTCTTCACGATGTCGATCAGCGTGGTCACGTCCAGCTTGTCGGCCGCGCCGCCGCCGATGTCGTAGCTGGTGGATTCCGCCAGCGTGGACCAGGTGGCCACGGGCGTGAACGTGCCAGCCGTGAAGGCCGTGAAGTTCGTCGTATTCAGCCCCTGCAGCTCGAAGGTGTTCGTGGCCTGGTTCTTGACCCGGCAGGCCTGGCCTTCAAGCTGGGCCATGCCGCCGACGGCGCTGAAGTAGCCCACGGTGTCGTTGGCCAGGCCGTGCGCGGCGCAGGTGGCCACGCCGGGGTTGGCCAGGGTAACGGCTGTGACGGTCTTGGCCGCCGCGTAGGTTGCCGCAATCTCGATTCGGACGTTGCGGCCTTTGACGTTTGCCATGATGGCTTCCTTTCAGTGATGGCCACAAGGCCGGTTGCGGTGAAAAGCAGCGGGGCCGCCCGTCTTGCAACGTGGCGGCCCCGCGGGGTTGTGAGTGCAGGCGTCTGGACGGTCTAGACGGCCCACCAATCGAAGCTGAGGGTCGTGCCGTCCTTGCCCACTTCAGGGTCGTGCGTGGTGCTGCGGCCCAGCAGCGCGCAGCCGCGGGCAGACGGCGCCAGGGCGGCGGCGGCCACCACGGCATCGGCCACGGCATCGGCCACGGCGGCGGTCTCGGCCCAGCACTGCACATCCAGCGTGGCCTGGTGCGCCAGGAGCGTGCCGTCCAGGCCCAGCGTGGGCGTGTGCTGCGCGGCGAACACCACCAGCGGAAAGGCGCTGCCCTCCGGCACGGCGTTGAGCGCAATGCGCGTGGACACCAGCGCCGTCAGCGGTGCGTGCGCGGCCAGCAGGGCGCGGAAGTCGGTTTCGACGCTCATGGGGCCGGTGTCGGTTTCAGTTGCAGACGGTCAACCACGGTGGCCAGGCTGTCAGCCGCCGCGCCACCTTCTTTCGGCAGAACGATGCGGTGCACCAGAACTGTCGGCAGCTCGCCGGCTTGCAGGATCAGTTCCACTTTCGACACATGGTGCATGTCCGCAATGCCAAGCGCGCGGCACAACTCGTGATTGATCTGGTGTGCATTCATGGGGCCGGTGCCTTCGGTTTGTTCAGCTTGGCGATCTGCGGGCCGATGGTGCGGATGAACACCTGCAGCGC
>JAGOBT010000554.1 GCA_017999135.1 Burkholderiaceae bacterium | reverse complement strand
AAGGTCATCAGCGCCGACACCTTCGAGCGCCCGATCTACGCCGGCAACGCCATCGCCACGGTGCAGAGCACCGACAGCACCAAGGTGATCACCGTGCGCACCACCGGCTTCGATGCCGCTGCGGCCACGGGTGGCAGCGCGGCGGTCGAGACCATCGCCGCGGTCGGTGCCTCGGCCAGCAGCAGCTGGCTGGGCAGCGAGATCGCCAAGAACGACCGGCCCGAGCTGACCGCTGCCAAGATCATCGTCAGCGGCGGCCGCGCGCTGGGCAGCAGCGAGAAGTTCAACGAGGTGCTGACCCCGCTGGCCGACAAGCTGGGTGCTGCGCTCGGCGCCAGCCGCGCGGCGGTGGACGCCGGCTATGCGCCCAACGACTGGCAAGTGGGCCAGACCGGCAAGATCGTCGCGCCCAGCCTGTATGTGGCTTGCGGCATCAGCGGCGCCATCCAGCACCTGGCCGGCATGAAGGACAGCAAGGTGATCGTGGCGATCAACAAGGACGCCGAGGCGCCGATCTTCAGCGTGGCCGACTACGGCCTGGAGGCCGACCTGTTCGCCGCCGTGCCCGAGTTGATCAACACGCTGTGATGCGTTGCCTCTGACGCGCACCTGAACCACCCCCAAGGGCGCCGAAGTCGGCGCCCTTGCTGCATCCGGAGACTGAAATGACCTACCTCGCCCCTGTCAAGGACATGCTGTTCGTGATGAACCACGTGGCCGGCCTCGAAGCCGTGGCCACGCTGCCGGGGTTTGAAGACGCCGGCCCCGACACCGCCGCGGCGGTGCTGGACGAATGCGCCAAGCTCAACCAGGACGTGATCGCGCCCTTGAACTGGGAAGGCGACAAGGCGCCGTCGTCGTTCAAGGACGGCGTGGTCACCACCACCGCCGGCTTCAAGGACGCCTTCAAGCAGTACGGCGCCGGCGGCTGGCAGGGCGTGCACCACCCGGTGGACTTCGGCGGCCAGGGCCTGCCCAAGCTGATCCACGCGGCCTGCATCGAGATGGTCAACAGCGCCAACATGAGCTTTGCGCTGTGCCCGCTGCTGACCGACGGCGCCATCGAGGCCCTGCTGACCGCTGGCAGCGACGAGCTGAAGGCGCGCTACCTGGCACCGATGGTCGAAGGCCGCTGGACCGGCACGATGAACCTGACCGAGCCGCAGGCGGGAAGCGACCTGAGCATGGTGCGCAGCCGCGCCGAGCCGCAACCCGACGGCACCTACAAGCTGTTCGGCACCAAGATCTACATCACCTACGGTGAGCACGACATGGCCGAGAACATCGTCCACCTGGTGCTGGCCCGGGTGGTGGGCGCGCCCGAGGGCGTGAAGGGCATCAGCCTGTTCGTCTGCCCGAAGTTCCTGGTCAACGCCGACGGCAGCCTGGGTGCGCGCAACGACGTGCACTGCGTCAGCATCGAGCACAAGATGGGCATCAAGGCCAGCCCCACGGCGGTGCTGCAGTACGGCGACCATGGCGGCGCCATCGGCTACCTGGTGGGCCAGGAGAACCGCGGCCTGGAATACATGTTCGTGATGATGAACGCCGCCCGCTTTGCGGTGGGGCAGCAGGGCATCGCAGTGGCCGAGCGGGCCTACCAGAAGGCCGTGCAGTACGCCCGTGACCGGGTGCAGAGCCGCCCGGTGGACGGCAGCCTGAACACCGCCGCGCCGATCATCCACCACCCCGATGTCAAGCGCATGCTGATGACCATGCGCGCCTACACCGAGGGCTGCCGTGCGATGGCCTTCGTGGCTGCCGCCGCGCTGGATGCGGCCCATGCCCACCCGGATGCGGCGGTGCGCAAGCAGAACCAGGCGTTCTATGAATTCATGGTGCCGCTGGTCAAGGGCTACAGCACCGAGATGAGCCTGGAGGTCACCAGCCTGGGCGTGCAGGTGCATGGCGGCATGGGCTTCATCGAGGAGACCGGCGCGGCACAGTACTACCGCGACGCCAAGATCCTCACCATCTACGAAGGCACCACCGCCATCCAGGCCAACGACCTGGTCGGCCGCAAGACCGCGCGCGACGGCGGCGCCACCGTGCGGGCCATCTGCGAGCAGATCCAGGACACCGAGGCGCAGCTGAGCGCACGCTCCAGCGACGCCGCCAAGGCCGTCGGCAAGCGCCTGACGGCTGCGCGTCTGGCGCTGCTGGATGCTGCCGCCTTCATCGCCGGTGGCGCCAAGGCCAGCCCGAACGCGGTGTTCGCCGGCAGCGTGCCTTACCTGATGCTGGCCGGCAATGTGATGGCGGGCTGGCAGCTGGCCCGGTCGCTGATCGCTGCCGAAGACCAGCTGGCCGCGGGTGTCGAGGCCGACTTCATGCGCGCCAAGATCACCACCGCCCGTTTCTACGCCGACCACATCCTCAGCAAGGCGCCGGGCGTGCGCGACAGCATCGTCGACGGCGCTGCCGGCGTCACCGAGATGGCGCTGGACGCGTTCTGACCTCGCCTCAACCAGCCCGGGGCGCATGTCGCTCCGGTGATAGTGACCGGCCGGTGCGCCCTCGCACACTGGCCCGATTGTTTCCAACATCCTGACCTGGAGCCACCCGTGCCCTTGCCCGCCGCCTTGTCCAACCTGCCGCTGCCCATCATCGGGTCACCGCTGTTCATCATCAGCACGCCCAAGCTGGTCATCGCCCAGTGCACTGCCGGCGTGGTGGGCTCGATGCCGGCGCTCAATGCCCGGCCCGCGTCGCAGGTCGACGAATGGCTGCACGAGATCACCGAAGGCCTGGCCGCCTGGAACAAGGCCAACCCGGACAAGCCCGCCGCGCCCTACGCCATCAACCAGATCGTGCACAAGAGCAATGACCGGCTCGACCACGACATGGAAGTCTGCGCCAAGTACCACGTGCCCATCGTCATCACCAGCCTGGGCGCGCGCGTCGACATCAACGAGGCGGTGCATGCCTGGGG
>JAGOBT010000553.1 GCA_017999135.1 Burkholderiaceae bacterium | reverse complement strand
GGCATGAACACGAGCACGCATCAGGCGGTGTGCTCGTGTTCATGCCTGACCCTCTTGGCTGTCTGCCGGTTGCAGTGCCGTACCCAGCGCCCGCACCTCATCGGCGGTGTCGCAGTCCAGCGCGCGCAGCGCCAGCGCCTGCAATTCCACCAGCGTGTGGCGGCGCAGCAGCGCCTTGATGGTGGTGATGTCGCCCGCCGTCATGCTCAGCTCGTGCACGCCCAGACCGGCCAGCAGCGCGGCACCCAGCGGCTCACCGGCCAGCCCGCCGCAAACACCCACCCAGCGGCCGTGGCGGCGCGCGCCTTCCACCGTGCGCGCCACCAGGCGCAGCACGGCAGGGTGCAGGGCGTCGGCCATGCCCGCCAGCTCGGGGTGCTGGCGGTCCACGGCCAGCGTGTACTGCGTCAGGTCGTTGGTGCCGATGGAAAAGAAGTCCACCTGCGCCGCCAGCCGGTCGGCCATCAAGGCGGCCGAGGGCACCTCCACCATGATGCCCACCGGCACCACGGGCGCGCCCAGCTCCAGGCGCACGGCTTCCAGGCGGCGGCGCAGCTCGGCTACTTCTTCGGCCGTGCTGATCATCGGGAACATGATGGACAGCGGCCCGTGGCGCGCCGCGCGGTACAGCGCACGCACCTGTGGCAGCAGCAGGTCGTCCCGCTTCAGGCACAGGCGCGCGCCGCGCACACCCAGGAAAGGGTTGTCTTCCACCGGCAGCTGCAGATGCGGCACCTGCTTGTCGCCGCCGATGTCCAGCGTGCGCACGATCAGCGGCTTGCCCTGCAGCGCCAGCACCATGTCGCGGTAGACGGTGAACTGCTCTTCCTCGTCGGGTGCGTGGTCGCGCTCCAGGAACAGGAATTCGGTGCGCATCAGGCCCACGCCTTCGGCCCCGACCTCCAGCGCATGCGGCACCTGGTCGGCGCGGTTGATGTTGGCCGCGATGTCGACACGGTGGCCGTCGCTGGTGGTGGCCGGCGCCAGGCGGTTGCGCGCTTCGTCCTGCTGGCGCTGGGCCAGTCGGGCGATCAGCGCGCGCGCTTGCTGCAGGGCGTCGTCGGTGGGGTCCACGTGCAAGCGGCCGCGGTAGCCGTCCAGGATGGCGGTGCGGCCGTGCAGCCCGGCCGGCGTGGTGGCGTTCAGCGCCTGCAGCAGGCCGTGGCCGGCGGCCACCACCGCCGGCAGGCCCAGCGACCGCGCCAGGATCGCGGTGTGCGCCGTGGGCCCGCCCTTGGCGGTGCAGAAGCCCTTGACCTTGCGCGTGTCGATCTGCGCCGTGACCGACGGTGCCAGGTCATCGGCCAGCAGGATGGCGTTGTCGGGCAGCTCGGCCGGGCCGCCGGCTTCGGCGCCCCGGCCCAACAGGTGGCGCAGCACGCGGTCGCCGGCGTCCTGCAGGTCGGCGGCGCGCGCGGCCAGCGTGGCATCGGGCAGGGCGCGCTGCGCGGCCACGCGTTCGGCCAGACGCTGCTGCCAGGCCCAGGCCGCGCCATGGCCTTGCACCACGGTGCGGCTCACGTCGCGCAGCAGCGCAGGGTCGGCGATCAGCTCGGTGTGCGCGCCAAAGATGGCGGCCTGCTCGACCGCGCCGCGCTGGCGGGCGGCGGCGACCAGGGCCTGCAGTTGCATGTGCGCAGCGGTCAGCGCCTGGTCCAGCGCGGCGGCACTGGCCGCCACGCCGGCCGGGCTGTCGGCGGCCAGCAGCGGTGGCGGCTCGGCCGCCACCAGCGTGCCGATCACCAGGCCCGGGCTGGCCGCCAGGCCGGTGAAACACAGCGCCGCGGCGGGCTGCCAGTCGCCCAGCTCGCGGCCCAGGCCCTGGGTCTGCGCCTGGCGTGCCGCAGCCAGCTCGGCCTGACGGGCTTCTTCGTCGCCCAGGCTCTGGATGCTGCCTTGCAGGGCGGCCAGCGCGGCAGCAGCGTCGCTGCCTTGGGCCGACAGGCGCAGCCGCGCGCCCTTGGCCGCACCCAGGCTCAACAGCTGCGCCACGCTGCGCGCATCGGCCACCGTGTCGCCGCAGCGCACGTGCACGGCCGCGTCAAAGCGCTTCAGGGCCTGGACCCAGCGCGCCGCCGGCCGCGCGTGCAGGCCGTTGGGGTACTCGAGCACCAGCTCCTGCGCCAGGGCCAGGTCCTGCAGCGCGGGCGGCTGGGTCGCGTGGGTTGTGGCCGGCTCGCCGGTGAGCGCCTGCACGATGGCGCGGGCATCGGTGCCGTGCACCAGCTCGGCGATGCGCCCGGGTTGCATCATCAGCCGCGTCAGTCGGCGCAGCAGGGCGATGTGCTCGTCGCTGGCCGCGGCAATGGCCACCACCAGCTGCACCGTCTGCGGCGCGCCGTCGGCATCCACGCCCCAGGCCACGCCGGCCGGCACCTGCAGCACGGCCAGCCCCGTCTGCAGCACCAGGTGCTTGTCTTCGACCATGCCATGCGGGATGGCCAGGCCCTGGCCCAGGAAGGTGGTGGCCACCTGCTCACGCTGCAGCAGGCTTTCCACATACGGCGGCTGCACGAAACCGGCCTTCACCAGCAGCGCACCGGCCTGGCGCACGGCGTCTTCGCGGGTGTGCGGCATGGCCGCCAGTTGCACTTCAACGGGGGTGGGCATCGGGGGTCTCCTGGCTGGGCGCGCCGAACGCTAGGGTGGGCGTCTGAAATGGTATCGATTCCAGACAACAGCTTAGACCGCCGGCTGCCGGATGTCCAGTGTTTGTCGCGCAATGAGAAGATGATCAGGGTAAACACGTGGGTTGTTTACGCTGTTCTTCCAGGTGCTTCACCCAGCAGAGGGTCGCGATCATGGACGATTATTGGGTATCGATACCAGTCCGTTTCGGTCTGGTATCGTTGCCAGGATGGGTGGCTTTCCGCCGCCTGAAAGTCGAATGGGCATGGCCAGCATCAAGGACGTGGCGCAACGCGCCGGTGTTTCCACC
>JAGOBT010000064.1 GCA_017999135.1 Burkholderiaceae bacterium | reverse complement strand
AGGTGATGGAGTGCCTGGGCGAGATGATCTGGGCCAGCCAGCGCAGCGGCCTGCCGCCCGACGGCCAGGCCTACATCGACGCGGTGCGGCGGCGCGCCACCGCCTGACCCCCCTGATCAATGGGGCCTTCCAGGGGCTGCTCCAAGGGCTGTCGTGGAATAGCCGACGGGCCGTGTGCGTTGACAGCGGCTGGCCCGCCACGGGCCATCCGCTGCAACCGACGAAAGGCCTGTCCATGCCACTGAACACACCCCTGAAACTGGCCCTCGCGGCCACCTGCCTGGCCACGGCCGGCGCCAGCCATGCCATCGGCATCACCGATGCCACCGGCGACTGGGCGGCCTCGTACGCGCCCGCCGGCCCCCGCGCCGGTGATCTCGACGTGATCGGCGCCTTCGTCACCTACAACCCCGACACCGGCGGCTTCGTGTTCTCGGGCACGATGGACGACGACATCGGCACAACGGCCGGCGCGGTCTACGTGTTCGGCGTCAACCGTGGCGCCGGCACGGCGCGCTTCGGCGCAGCGGCCCCGGGCGTGCTGTTCGACGCCGTGGTGGTGGTGAACCCGGCCGGCACCACGACGGTCAACCTGTTCAACGGCAACCCGGCCCAGGCACTGCCGGGCGGTGCGTTCCAGTCGTTCGGCAGCACGGTGATCGGCACCGTCGCAGGCGCTCTGCTGCCGTCCACAGGCTTTGCGCCGGCGGCCTACACCTGGAACCTGTGGCCACGGGCCCCCGGCATCGCCGGCGTGGCCGGCATCCCCGACTTTGCGCCCGACAACAGCATGGTCGGCGCCACCAACCTGAGCCCGGTGCCCGAGCCCGGCGCCTGGGCTCTGCTGGCCGGCGGCCTGGCACTGCTGGGCTTGGCGGTGCGGCGCCAGCGCCCTCAGGCCGGCGCGTAACCCTCTTCGGTCAGCGCGGCGGCAAAGGCCGCCGCCGGCTGGCTGGACTGGATGCGCACCTGGTGCGTGGGCAGGTCGATCTGCACCGTGGCCTGGTTGTCGACCTGCTTCACCGTCTCGGTGACGGTGCGCACGCAGTGGCCGCAGGTCATGGTGGGCAGGGTCAGCTCGATCATCATGGCTCCAGTGGGGGGTTGGCTCAACCCGTGATTCTGCGCCCGGGGCTAGGATGCCGGCATGGCCGAACCCCTGACCCTGCAGTTGCCCATCTCCGGCATGACCTGCGCCAGCTGCGTGGCGCGGGTGGAAAAGGCCATCGCCAAGGTGCCCGGCGTGCAGCAGGCCAGCGTCAACGGCGCCACCGATTCGGCCCGCCTGGTGTTGGACGGCGCCAACGCCGACGCCACGGCGCAGGCGGTGGCCGCGGCGGTGGCCAAGGCCGGCTACGCCATCCCCACCGAGACCGTGCGCCTGCAGATTGACGGCATGACCTGCGCCAGCTGCGTCGGCCGGGTCGAGAAGGCGCTGGCCCGTGTGCCGGGCACCAGCGCCGTCAGCGTCAACCTGGCCACCAACACCGCGCAACTGCAACGCTTGGCCGGCAGTGCCGACGACGCCACGCTGCTGGCCGCGGTGCAGCGCGCCGGCTACACCGCCACCCGCCCGGCCGACGCGCAGGCCGCGCCCGCCGCCCACCGGGGTGACGACGGCTGGCGCGTCGCCACGGCTGCCGCACTGTCGGCGCCCTTGGTGCTGCCGATGGCGGGCGACCTGATCGGCGCCCACTGGATGCTGCCGGCGCTGTGGCAGTGGCTGCTGGCCACGCCGGTGCTGTTCTTCTTCGGCGCGCGCTTCTTCAAGGCCGGCTGGGCGGCGCTGCGCAACGGCGCCGGCAACATGGACCTGCTGGTGGCCACCGGCACCAGCGCCGCCTACGGCCTGAGCCTGGTGCTGTGGGCGCAGGCGGCGGCGCCGGGCCGCTCCCAAGCCGACGCGTCCCCCTTGGGGGGCTGGCTGCCGCACGGCGGCAGCCTTGGGGGCCTGATGCACCCGCAGGGCATGCCGCATCTGTATTTCGAGAGTGCGGCGGTGGTCATCACCCTGGTGCTGTTCGGCAAGTGGCTGGAGGCCCGCGCCAAGCGCCGCACCCTGGTGGCACTGGACGGCCTGCGCGCACTGCGCCCCGACGTGGCCCGCCTGCGCCGCGATGGCCAGGAAGTGAGCGTGCCCCTGGCCCAGGTGCAGCCCGGCGACACCGTGCTGGTGCGCCCCGGCGAGCGCCTGCCCACCGACGGCATCGTGCTGGAGGGCCGCAGCCACCTCGACGAAAGCCTGCTCACCGGCGAAAGCCTGCCGGTGGCACGCCAGCCCGGCGACCGGGTGACAGGCGGCGCCATCAACGGCGAAGGCCTGCTGGCAGTGCGCACCACAGCAGTGGGCGCGGCCAGCATGCTGTCGCAGATCATGCAGATGGTCGAATCGGCCCAGGCGAAGAAGGCGCCAATCCAGCAGACAGTCGACAAGGTGGCGGCGGTGTTCGTGCCGGCGGTGTTCGGGGCGGCGCTGCTCACGCTGCTGGGCTGGGGCCTGTTCACCGATGCCGGCTGGGCCACGTCGCTGATCCATGCGGTGTCGGTGCTGGTCATCGCCTGCCCCTGCGCGCTGGGCCTGGCCACGCCGGCCACGCTGATGGTGGGCACCGGGCTGGCGGCGCGCCACGGCATTCTGGTGCGCGACGCCCAGGCGCTGGAGCTGATGCGCGACGTGGCCGTGGTGGCCTTCGACAAGACCGGCACCCTCACCGAAGGCCGGCCCACGCTGGTGGACGCCACCGCCACCATCGCCCTGCCCGGCGGCCGGGCCGAACTGCTGGCCTTGGCCGCCGCCCTGCAAGCCGCCAGCGAGCACCCGCTGGCCCGCGCCGTGGTGCAGGCCGCCCAGGCCGAAGGCGTGGCCCGGCTGCAGGCCGACACGCCGCAGGCGGTGGCCGGCCGCGGCATCACCGGCACGGTGGCCGGGCGCACGCTGCAGCTGGGCAGCAGCGTCTGGATGACGGAGCTGGGCGTGGTCGATGCCGGCCTGCAGCAGCAGGCGCAGGCCTGGGCCGCGCAGGGCCGCAGCGTGGCCTGGCTGGCCGAGGCCACGCAGCCAGGCCAGCCACCGCGTGCCCTGGGCCTGCTGGCCTTCGGCGACCATGCCAAGCCGGGTGCCGGCGCGGCAGTGGCGGCGCTGCGGCGCGAGGGTCTGCGCGTGGTGCTGGTCAGCGGCGACAACCGCGGTGCGGCCGAGGCGCTGGCGCGCGAAGTCGGTTTCACCGACATGGCCGACGTGCGCGCCGAGGTGCTGCCCGGCGACAAGGCCAAGGTCATCGCCGGCTTGCGGGCAGGCCTGGCGCCCGGCCAGCGCGTGGCCATGGTGGGCGACGGCGTCAACGACGCGCCGGCCCTGGCCGCCGCCGACGTGGGCCTGGCCATGGCCCATGCCGACGGTGGCGCCACCGATGTGGCCATGCAGACCGCCGGCCTGACGCTGCTGCGCGGCGACCCGGTGCTGGTGGTGCAGGCGCTGCAGCTGTCACGCGCCATCACCCGGCGCATCCGCCAGAACCTGTTCTGGGCCTTCGCCTACAACGTGGTGGGCATCCCGCTGGCCGCCTTCGGTCTGCTGAGCCCGGTGGTGGCCGGCGCGGCAATGGCGCTGTCGTCGGTCAGCGTGGTCAGCAACGCGCTGCTGCTGGGCCGGTTCACGCCGAAGGGCTAGGCGCTGCGGCCGCGGCGCACCGCTTCCTCGCCGGCCCACAGTGCATCGAGCTGGGCGAACTTCCAGCGGCCGGGCGGCTCGCGGTCGGTGATCTTGTCGGGCGCCCCCTGCGACAGGTCCAGCACCACCGGCCGGATCGGCAGCTGGCGCTCCAGGTCGAAGAACACCTTGACGATCGGCGCGGTCAGCGCGCTGGGGTTCTGCTCCATCACCACCGCCAGCCGGGCCGAGGCCAGCCGCACCAGCGAGCCGTTGGGGTAGATGCCCAGGCTGCGCACGAAGTGCCGGAAGATGGTGTCGTCGAAATGCCCCTTCCACGAAGCCATGCGCGCCATCGATTCAGCCGGGTCCCAGCCGGCCTTGTAGGGCCGGTTGGACGTGATGGCGTCGTACACGTCGCACACCGCGCCCATGCGGGCAAACACGGTGATGCGGTCGGCAGGCAGGCGGTGCGGGTAACCGGTGCCGTTCATGCGTTCATGGTGGTGCAGGCACACGTCCATCGCCGCCTCGCTGGCGCCGCGGGCTTCCTGCAGCATCTGCCAGCCGCGCTCGGGGTGGCTGCGGATCACGGTGAATTCAGCCTCGGTCAGCTTGCCCGGCTTGTTCAGGATGGACAGCGGCATCGCCGCCTTGCCCAGATCATGCAGCAGGCCAGCCATGCCGGCCTCGCGGCAGCTGGCGTCGTCCATGCCCATCTGGTGCCCCAGCGCCACCATCAGCGCGCACACCGCCACCGAGTGCATGTAGGAATAGTCGTCGGCCGTCTTCAGCCGCGCCAGGCTGACCAGCGCACCCGGGTTGCGAAACACCGAGCGGGTGATGTCGTCGACCAGCGGCTGGCAGCGCTCGGCCTCCAGTGCCTTGCCCAGGCGTGCCTCGGCAAACAGGCTGGTGACCGCCTCGCGCGAGCGCTGGCACAGCAAGGTGGCTTCGTGCAGCTCTTCGGCCATTGCCACGCGGGCCGGGCGCGGCAGCGGCGGCATGGCTGGTGCCGCCGGACCTGCGTGCACGCTGGTGGTGGATGATGCCGCGCCGGCAGCGGCATGTTCGGGCGGCGGCGGATCGGCGGGTGCCTGCGGCCCGGCCACGTCGAGCCCGCGCGTGGGGTCAATCCAGCACTCGCGCACCGGGCTGTCCACCAGGCGGCGCAGATCAGCCGGATCGCTCAGCACGAAGCGGGTTTTCCAGAACGGGTGGTCGAGCCAGTTGCCGACCAGCGCATGCAGGAACATGCCCAGCCGCAGCTCGGTCACCCGGACCTTCTTGATCTTCTCCGCACCCATCGTCGGGCAGATTGTCGGCGCCTGCCCCAGCAGCCGTGCCGCGAAGATGGCATGAAAAAAGCCGCAGATCGCTGCGGCTTTCAGGGGCTGCGCGCTGCGCTCAGCGGAAGCGGCTCTGCGGTACCACCCGCAGGTCACCGGGCAGCGATGCCAGGTACTGCGCCATCTGCTTGAGTTCGGCGTTCGTGAACGTGAGCTTCTTCTTGCCGTCGGCCTCCTGCACCACCTGGGCACGCATGGTGGCGTTGTTGCGGCCGATGTGGGGGTTGCCATCGGTGTGGTAGGCCTTGAGCGCCACATACAGGTAGTCAGCATGCTGGCCGGCCAGGCGCGGATAGGCCGGGTCGAGCGGGGCGCTGAAGTTGGCGCCATGGCAGGCCACGCAGGCCGCCATGCGGTCCTTCAGGTTGTCGGGCACCGGCTTGGCCAGTGCCGCCGGCGCGGGACTGCCCACACCCTTGCCTTGCTGCTCGTAGAAGGCACCCAGGTCGGCCATGTCCTGCTCGGTCAACGACATGGCAATGCCGCGCATGGTCGGGTGCTTGCGGTCGCCCTTCTGATAGGCCACCAGCGAGGCGGCAATGTACTTGGCACCCTGGCCGGCGATCATCGGCACCTTGTGCACTTCGGGAAAGGTGGCCTGGTAGCCAACGATGCCGTGGCAGCCGATGCACATGGCGGCCTTGGCGGCACCCTTGGCTACGTCGCCAGCGGCGGGGGCCTGGGCCTGCGCGGCGGTGCCAACGCCAGCCAGGGCCAGCAGCAGGGGAAGCAGGGAAAACGCGTTGTTCATTGTCGGGCGGGCAGGATGGATCGCTGGTGGACGGGGCGGGGCAGCGGACCCCGCCGCGCCCACACCCAAGGCACCGGTTCGCCTTTGCGGGGCGTCAACCGGGTGACTTTCGATTATAGAGGCCCCCCCTATACTGGGCTGACACCGCCGGGACCACTGCGCCCGTTGCCCTTCCAACCCCTGCACGGCCCCGCCGGCCGCATCCCGCCATGAAGTTCCAAGGATCGGACAACTACGTCGCCACGCAAGACCTGATGCTGGCCGTCAATGCCGCCATCACGCTCAAGCGGCCCTTGCTGGTGAAGGGCGAGCCCGGCACCGGCAAGACCATGCTGGCCGAGGAAGTGTCGGCCGCCCTCGGCCTGCCGCTGCTGCAGTGGCATGTCAAGAGCACCACCAAGGCCCAGCAGGGCCTCTATGAATACGACGCCGTGAGCCGCCTGCGCGACAGCCAGCTGGCCGACGATGAAAGCGTGCAGAAGGTGCGCAACATCAGCAACTACATCGTCAAGGGCGTGCTGTGGCAGGCCTTCACCAGCGAGACGCCGGTGGCGCTGCTGATCGACGAGATCGACAAGGCCGACATCGAATTCCCGAACGACCTGCTGCGCGAGCTGGACCGCATGGAGTTCTACGTCTACGAGACGCGCGAGCTGGTCAAGGCCAAGCACCGGCCGGTGGTGTTCATCACCAGCAACAACGAGAAAGAACTGCCCGACGCCTTTCTGCGCCGCTGCTTCTTCCACTACATCAAGTTCCCCGACGCCGACACGATGAAGAGCATCGTCGACGTGCACTTCCCGGGGCTGAAGAAAGAGCTGCTGACCGCAGCGATGAAGACCTTCTACGACGTGCGCAACCTGCCCGGCCTGAAGAAGAAGCCCAGCACCAGCGAGCTGCTCGACTGGCTGAAGCTGCTGGTGGCCGAGGACATCCCGCTGGAAGCGCTGCAGAGCAAGGACGAGAAGGTGGCCGTGCCGCCGCTGGTGGGCGCGCTGCTGAAGAACGAGCAGGATGTGACGCTGTTCGAGAAGCTGGTGTTCATGCAGCGCCACAACCGCTGAGCCCATGGCCGAACCGGACGTCAGGCAGCTGCTGGGCGACGGCCTGGCCGACGCGCTGGGCTTCCTGGGCGGCGGGCTGGCCGGCTGGCAACTGGGCCGGCTGCTGGGCGTGGACATCACCACCGCCAGCGGCTTCAGCGCCCACACGCTGCTGGGCTGGGGCCTGCTGCTGGCGGGCCTGGGTGCCGGCAAGTGGGCGTCACTGCGCTGGCGCGCCCGGCGTTCTTCCAAACCCTGAACCGACCCCTGCCATGGCCCTGCCCCGCATCACCGAACCCGTCACCCTGCAGGGCCAGCATGTGCGGCTGGAGCCGCTGCGGCCCGACCACGGCCCGGGGCTGGCCGAGGCGGCGCGCGACGGTGAGCTGTGGAAGCTCTGGTACACCGCCATCCCCACGCCCGAGGGTGTGGATGCCGAAATCCAGCGCCGGCTCGGCCTGCACGCGGCCCACAGCATGCTGCCGTTCGCGGTGCTCGACGCCAGCGGCACGCCGGTGGGCATGACCACCTACATGAACATCGACAACGCCCACCAGCGGGTCGAGATCGGGTCCACCTGGTATGCCGCGCGGGTGCAGCGCAGCCCGCTCAACACCGAGGCCAAGCGCCTGCTGCTGGCCCATGCCTTCGAGCAGCTGCAGTGCATCGCGGTCGAGTTCCGCACCCACCGCTTCAACCACCAGAGCCGCCGCGCCATCGAGCGCCTGGGCGCACAGCTGGACGGCATCCTGCGCAACCACCAGCGCGCCGGCAACGGCACGCTGCGCGACACCGTGGTCTACAGCATCACCGCCGACGAATGGCCCACCGTGCGGGCCCATCTCGACTTCCAGCTCAGCCGCCCGCGCGGCTGATGCGGGCGTTCAGCTGAACGCCAACCCCTCGAACCGACCGTTGCCGCGCCAGCTGGCCAGGTACTGGAAGTAGGCGCTGGGCCCCGCGGGATAGCCAACTGCCAGGCGTGATGCTGCTGTCGGCGCCTGGCCCTCGTTGTTGTAGTAGCCGGGCGTGCAATCCGGCCCGCCGATCATCCGGCCCGGGCCGCTGAGCAGCAGTTGCACCCAGGCATCCTGCGCGGCCAGCGTCACCTCCACCCGCCGGTGGCCCTGGTCCAGCGCATGGCGCACGACCATCGCGATGGTGCGGCCCGACTCCGTCAGGTTGTGCGGCACGTTCGAGATCAGGTTGGCACCCTGGGTGGGCTGCACGAAGAAGGCATTCGGGAAGCCATGCACATGCACGCCGTGCAGGCTGCGCATGCCATCGGCCCAGGCATCCGACAGCTTCAGCCCGCCACGCCCCACCAGGTCGAAGCCCGACCGCGCGGTGTAGGGCGTGCCCACCTCGAAGCCCGAGGCGTAGACGATGCAGTCGACGTCGTACTGCACGCCGGCCACCACCGGGCCGCGTTCGGTGATGCGCTCGACACCGCGGCCGTCGGTGTCGACCAGATGGCAGTTGGGCTGGTTGAAGGCCTGCAGGTAGGCGTCGTGAAAGCAGGGCCGCTTGCACAGCTGGCGGTACCAGGCCTTCAGCGCCTGGGCGGTGGCCGGGTCGTGCACCTCAGCGTCGACCCGGGCGCGGATGGCATTCATCTTCTCGTGGTCGGCCTCCTCGAAGGCCGCCAGCATCGATTGCGGCGTGCGCTGCTCGGGCGGCAGGCTGAACACCTTGGCGCGGATGCGGCGGGCCAGTTCGGTCCAGCCGTCCTGCACCAGGTCTTCGCGGGCGTTGCCGCCGGCCTGGTTGGCGGTGAAGTTCTCCAGCCAGCGCTGCTGCCAGCCGGGCGTGGCGATGCTGGTGAACCAGTCGGGGTCGATCGGCCCGTTGTTGCGCACGTCCACCGACGACGGCGTGCGCTGGAACACATGGAGCGATCCGCAGGCCCGCGCCAGGTGCGGCACGCACTGCACCGCGGTGGCGCCGGTGCCGATCAGCGCCACCCGCTTGTCGGCCAGCTTGTCCATCAGCGCGCCCGATGGGTCGCCGCCGGTGTAGGCATAGTCCCAGCGGCTGGTGTGGAAGGCGTGGCCGGCAAAGCTGTCGATGCCGGGGATGCCCGGCAGCTTGGGCACATGCAGCGGGCCGGTGCCCAGGCCGATGAAGTCGGCGCTGAAGTCATCACCGCGGTCGGTGCGGATGCGCCAGCGGGCAGCGGCCTCGTCCCAATGCAGCGATTGCACCTGGGTGTGGAACAGCGCCCGCTCCTGCAGGCCGTACTGGGTGCCAATGCGCTGGCACTGCGCCAGGATCTCGGGCGCATGGGCGTACTTCTCGGTGGGCCGGTGGCCGGTTTCCTCCAGCAGCGGCAGGTAGACCATCGACGCGGTGTCGCACTGCGCGCCGGGGTAGCGGTTCCAGTACCAGGTGCCGCCGAAGCCACCGCCCTTCTCGAGGATGCAGACATCGTCCACGCCCGCTTCCACCAGCCGCGCGCCAGTCACCAGGCCGGCAAAGCCGCCGCCGATGAAGGCGAAGCGCACATGGCTGGTCTTCGGCGGCCGCTCGGTGCGCGGGGTGTAGGGGTCGTCGGTGGGCAGATGGCCGGCCAGCGGCAGGTACTGGGCGTTGCCGTCGGGGCGCAGGCGCTTGTCGCGCTCGGCGCGGTAGCGCGCCAGCAGCGCGGCTGTGTCGAGGGTGGGGGCGGCATCGGTCATCGGAGCCAGACTAGGCGCCAGCGGCGGCAGCGGCTGTTGCCGCGGTGACAAGCCCGCCACGCGCTCCCCCCACAATGGATGCCCACCCACCACCGCTGCTGCAGCCCGCCACCATGCCCAAGCGCCGCCCGATCACCGTGGAAGACCTCTGGGCCATGGAGCGCCTCGGCGCGCCCAGCCTGTCGCCGGACGGGGCGCAGGCAGTGCTGCCCGTCACCCGCTACAGCATGGACGACAACAAGGCCAGCAACGCGCTATGGCTGCTGTCCACGCTGGGCGGCCAGCCGCGCCAGCTGACCCAGTGCGGCGACAAGGACGGCGCGCCGCAGTTCAGCCCCAGGGGCGACTGCGTGGGCTTCACCGCCCGGCGCGAGCAGCAGGGCCGCAAGGACGAGACCGCGCAGTTCTATGTGATCCCGGTCGACGGCGGCGAGGCCCGCCGCGTGGGCGACGTGGCCACCGGCGTGGAGGCATTCCGCTGGTGCCCCGATGGCGAGCACATCGTCTTCATCTCCTGGGTGTGGCCGGATCTGAAGGGCGCCAAGGCCCAGGCCGAGGCGTTGAAGGACCACCAGGCGCGCAAGACCACCGGCATCGCCACCAGCGAGGGCCTGTACCGCTACTGGGACCACTTTGTGCCCGAAGGCCGGGTGCCGCACCTGCACCGCATGAATCTGCGCAGCGGCAAGGTGCAGGACCTGTTCGAAGGCACGGCCTACTGTCTGGACTGGTGCGACCCCGATGGCAACAGCTTCGATGTGTCGCCCGACGGCAAGCGCATCGTCTTCGCCTTCGACCCCAACCCGGAGAAGCGCACCGACGGCCGCTTTGCGCTGGCCGAGCTGGACATCAAGCGCCGCCGGGTGGACGTGGTGGCGCAGGACGTGGGCTGGGACTTCGGCGCACCGCGCTACAGCCCGGACGGTGCGCGCATTGCCTGCCTGGCCAGCCACCAGGCGCTGCGCCACACCATGCCGCGCCAGCTGGCAGTGGTGGTGCCCGGCCAGCCGGTGGAGGTGGTCAGCGCCGAGTGGGACCACGACGTGGCCGCCCCGCTGCTGTGGGAGGCCGACGGCAGCGCCGTGCTGCTGCTGGCCGAGCAGCAAGGCCAGCGCCACCTCTGGCGCTTCGACCTGGCCGACCGGCGCGCCGAGGTGCTGGTGCGCGGCGGCACGGTGCAGGGCTTCGACAAGGCCGCCGGCACGGTGGTGACGGTGGCCGACGCCGCCGACCATCCGGTGCAGTGCCATGCCCTGCTGCCCGGCGCCGCGCCGCGCCGCATCGAGCGCTTCAACGACGACGTGATGGCCCGGCTGCAGCTCGGCAGGCACGAGGCCATCCGCATCACCGGCGCCCAGGGCGACCCGGTGCAGGTGTGGCT
>JAGOBT010000552.1 GCA_017999135.1 Burkholderiaceae bacterium | reverse complement strand
CCACCTGCTTCTGCGCAGGGCGGGCGGGCTCGGCACGGGCTGCGGCCGGGGCATCCGGTGCCTCGGCCAGGCCGGCGGCGCGGGCAGCGGCCATCTGCGCGGGGCTGCCGCCCATCGCGGCCACCGGCAGCATGCCGTGGCGGCGCAGTTGCGGCAGCAGGGCGGCGAAGTCGACCGGCACATCGGCCTCGCGCAGCGCAGCCAGGTCGATGGCCACGCCCTCGCCGTCGAACAGGCCCGGGCTGTCGGCAAAGCGGGCATCCAGCGCGGCGGCCAGCGTGGCCACGTCGGCCGACTGCAGCCGCAGCGCCGTCAGCGTCCAGGCGGCGCTTTTCAGGTCGAACACGGCAGGGGCCGGGGTGGCGGCGGACATGGGCACTGGACGGGGCAAATTGGCGGGTCAGACAGGCGGAGCCGGATGGAGACCACGCGGGTGGTCGGGGCGACCCAGTGTGTGGAAATCCACAGGTCGGCAGCGGTGCTGAGTGTACGTCCCGCCCCGCCCCGGCCTGCCCCTGCCCCGCTGCTGGCAACCAGGCCAGCCAATCGCCGCAAGACACCGCGCCGCCGCCGCCCTAGGCTGGCGCACCACCTTCAGGAGTTGCCATGTCCACCGCGTCCACCCGCCCCCATCTGCGCATTGGCGGCGCCTCCGGCTTCTGGGGCGATTCCAGCCTGGGCGCGCCGCAGCTGGTCAACAGCGGCCTGATCGACGTGCTGGTGTTCGACTACCTGGCCGAGACCACCATGGCCATCCTGGCCGCCGCCCAGCGCAAGAACCCCGAAGCCGGCTACGCCACGGACTTCGTCGACCCGGTGATGCGCCAGGTACTGCCCGAGGTGGTGAAGCGCGGCATCAAGGTCATCACCAACGCCGGCGGCATCCACCCGCAAGCCTGCGCCCGCGCGCTGGCCAAGGTGGCCGACGAGCTGGGCCTGTCGGTGAAGATCGCTGTCGTCGAAGGCGATGACGTGCGCGCTGCGCTGCCGGCACTGCGTGAGGCCGCCGGCGGCACGCTGACCGACCTGGTGGGCGGCCAGGCCGTGCCCGCCAACCTGCTGAGCGCCAATGCCTACCTGGGCGCCGAGCCCATCGCCCGCGCGCTGGACGCCGGTGCCGACATCGTGATCACCGGCCGCAGTGTCGACAGCGCGGTGACGCTGGGCGCTCTGATCCACCACTTCGGCTGGTCGATGTCCGACTTCGACCGCCTGGCCGGCGCCAGCCTGGCCGGCCACATCATCGAATGCGGTTGCCAGGCCACCGGCGGCCTGTTCACCGACTGGGACACCGTGCCCGACTGGGCCCACATCGGCTACCCCATCGTCGAATGCGCCGAGGACGGCAGCTTCACCGTCACCAAGGTGCCCGGCACCGGCGGCCTGGTGAGCCCGGCCACGGTGAGCGAGCAACTGCTCTACGAGATCGGCGACCCCGGCGCCTACCTGCTGCCCGACGTGACCTGCGACTTCCGCCAGGTGACGATGGACCAGGTGGGCGAGCACCGCGTGCGCGTGGCCGGCGCGCGTGGCAGCGCCCCGCCCGAGACGCTGAAGGTCAGCGCCACCACCCTGGTGGGCTGGCGCTGCGACGGCATGACGGTGATCGTCGGCATCGACGCGGTGGCCAAGGCCCGCCGCACGGGGAACAGCCTGATCGAGCGCACCCGCGAGATGATCCTGGCCCGCGGCTGGGGCGATTTCAGCGCCACCCGGGTCGAGGTGATCGGCACCGAGACGCTGTACGGCGCGCGCGCCACCGACGCCCGGCTGCGCGAGGTGATCGTCCGCGTGGCGGTGCGCCACCCGAAGAAGGAGGCGCTGGAACTGTTCACCCGCGAGAAGGCAGCGCCTGGCACCAGCTGGTCGCCCGGCACCACCGGGCCCGGCGGCGGCCGCGGCAGCGTGTCGCCGCACATCGTGCCGTGTGCCTTCCTGATCCCGCGCGGCGCGGTGCAGCCGGTGGTGAAGCTGGGCGACCAGACCATCGCCGTGCCGATGGCTGACACGGCACGGCCGATGGCGACGCCAAGCGCCCTGCCCGACCCTGCGGCCTGGTCCATGCCCGCCGGCCCCACCCAGACCGTGCCGCTGGTGCGCCTGGCCTGGGGCCGCAGCGGCGACAAGGGCGACATCTCCAACATCGGCCTGATCGCCCGCCGGCCCGAATGGCTGCCGCTGCTGTGGGCCCAGGTCACGCCCGAGCGGGTGAAGGACTGGTTTGCCCACATGGTGAAGGGCCGGGTCGACCGCCACCACCTGCCCGGCCTGCAGGCGATGAACCTGGTGATGCACCAGGCGCTGGATGGCGGCGGGCCCGCGTCCACCCGGCTGGACCCGCTGGGCAAGGGCATCGCGCAGATGCTGCTGGAGATGCCGATCACCGTGCCGGCCGACTGGAACCTGCCGCCGCTGGTGGGGCCGTACCGCTGAAGCGGCTGCGGGCAGTGCGATCATCCGGGGCCCGTAACACCTTTGGCCGGAACCCGATGACATTCCCCCGCCTGCTTGCCACCACCGCCCTGCTGCTTCCATTGCTGGCCGCTGCCCAGTCCAGCGCCGGCCCCACGCCGCCCTCCGACGCAGGCACCAGCATCACCACCAGCAGCGGCCTGGTGTTCAAGCTGATGAAGGCCGGCACCGGGCCCAGCCCCTCGGCGGCCGACACGGTGAAGGTGCACTACCGCGGCACCTTCGTGGATGGCAAGGACAAGGGCAAGGAATTCGACAGTTCCTACAGCCGCGGCACCCCGGCTGAATTTCCGCTGAACCGGGTGATCAAGTGCTGGACCGAAGGTGTGCAACTGCTCAAGGTCGGCGGCAGCGCCCGCCTGACCTGCCCGCCGGCCATCGCCTATGGCGAGCGCGGTGCCGGCGGGGTGATTCCGCCGAACGCCACCTTGAGCTTCGACGTCGAATTGCTGGGGATTGCGGGACGCTGAAGC
>JAGOBT010000551.1 GCA_017999135.1 Burkholderiaceae bacterium | reverse complement strand
GCGCCGATCTGCAGCACCGGCGTCTTGCGGTAGCCGCCGGTCAGCGCGGTGACATCGGGCTTGGGCATCACTGGCGGGATGTGCACCGACCGCCAGGCCAGGCCCTTGTGGCCGAGGATCAGGCGCACCTTCTCGGCGAAGGGCGACATCGTGTAGTGGTGCAGGATCAGCTCGGGCATCGGGGCTCCTGGTGGGCGTGTCACTGCGCCGGGCGCAGCATCTGGATGTGCGGGATGTCGTCTTCGCTGTAGACGTCGCCGACCGGCTGGAAGCCATGGCGGGCATAGAAGCGCTGCAGGTGGGCCTGGGCGCTGATGCGGTTGGCCTGGCCGGGCCAGGCGGTGGCGGTGCGGCGCAGGCCTTCGGCCACCAGGGCGTCGGCCAGGCCGCTGCCGCGCAGGGCCTGGTCCAGCACCACCCGGCCCATCGACGGCTCGGCGTACTTGAGTCCAGGGTCGACCACCCGCAGGCAGGCGCGCAGTGCGCCCGTGCCGTCACGGCCCAGCAGGTGCCAGCTCTGGCGGTCGAGCCCGTCGGGGTCGAGGTAGGCGCAGGCCTGCTCGACGACGAAGACGGCCGCCCGCAGGGCCAGCAGGTCGTACACGTCGTCGGCGGCCAGGCCGCCGAAGCGCTGCCAGGTCCAGGTCAGCGGCAGGGGCGGCACGGCCACCGGCGTCAGACCAGCTTGACGAGCTGCTTGCCGAAGTTCTTGCCCTTGAGCAGGCCCATGAAGGCCTCGGGCGCGGCGGCCAGGCCATTGGCGATGGTCTCGCGGTGCTTGTACTTGCCGGTGGCGATGCCCTGGCCCAGCTCGGCCAGCGCGGCCGGCCAGTGCTGCATGTGCTCGCTGACGATGAAGCCCTGCACCTTCATGCGGTTCACCAGGATCAGCTGCGGCGCGGCCAGCGGAATCGGCTCACCGTTGTAGCCGCTGATCATGCCGCACATGGCCACGCGGCTGAAGGCGTTGGACCGCATCAGGATCGCGTCGAGGATCATGCCGCCCACGTTCTCGAAGTTGCCGTCGATGCCGTTCGGGCAGGCTTCCTTCAAAGCCTGCGACATCGACTTGAAGTCGCTGTGCGCACGGTGGTCGATGCAGGCGTCGAAGCCCAGCTCATTGACCACATAGGCGCACTTCTCGGCACCGCCGGCAATGCCCACGGCACGGGCGCCGCGGGCCTTGGCCAGCTGGCCGACCATGCTGCCCACCGCGCCGCTGGCGGCGGAGACCACCACCGTCTCGCCCGGCTTGGGGTCGATGATGGTGACCAGCCCAACCCAGGCGGTGACGCCGGGCATGCCCACCGCGCCCAGGTAGGCGCTCAACGGCACATGCGTGGTGTCGACCTTGCGCAGCACGCCCGGCGTGCCGGCATCGACCACGCTGTAGAGCTGCCAGCCGCCCATGCCGACCACCTTGTCGCCGACGGCGTAGGCCGGGTTCTTCGACGCGACCACTTCGCCGACGGTGCCGCCGCCCATGGTGGTGTTCAGCAGCTGCGGCTGGGCGTAGCTCTTGCCGTCGTTCATACGGCCGCGCATGTACGGGTCCAGGCTCAGGTAGTGGTTCTTCACCAGCACCTGGCCTTCCTTCAAATCTGCCAGGTCAGGCACCGGGGCCTCCACCAGCTGGAAGTTGGCGGCGCTGGGCTCGCCAGTGGGGCGGGAGACGAGGTGGATCTGCTGGTTCATCATGGTGTGGCGTCCTTGGGGGTGGAGTCGGGGGTGACATCGCGCACGGCCGGTCGCTTGACCAGGCCGCGCAGGTACTTGAAGGTGCCGGTGGCCGTGGCGCACAGCTTGCCTTCGTCGTCGAACACCGATGCCTCGCAGAACGCGAGGGTGGCGGTCTTGTGCAGCAGCCTGGCCACCGCCCGCAGCTGGTGCTGGGCCGGGCGCATGAAGCTGGTCTTCATCTCGATGGTGGCCACGCCGCCGCCGTGGCCGGTGGCACTGCGGGCGGCCATGGCCATGCCCACGTCCATCATCGTCATCAGCACGCCGCCGTGGGCCACTTCCCAGGCATTGAGATGGGCCTCGTCCAGGTCGACGCGCAGCTCGACATGGCCTTCGCTGTAGCCGTGCAACTCGATGCCCAGGCTCTCGACGAAGGGCACCACCACCGGGAACGGCAGCGGCGACGCCTTGTGGCGCTGGCGGCGGTTGGGCTTGCCGCTGGCGTCGGACGTCATTGCGGCACGTAGCAGCTGACGCCGCCGTCCACCGCCAGGATCTGGCCGGTGATGTGCTTGCCGGCGGCACTGGCGAACAGCAGCACCGCGCCCTTCAGGTCGTCGTCGTCGCCCAGGCGCTGCAGCGGCGCCTTGCCGGCCATCTCGGCCTCGCCCAGGCGGGTGATGGTGCTGTGCGTCATCTTGCTGGGGAAGAACCCCGGCGCGATGGCATTGACGGTGATCTGGTGCTCGCCCCACTCGGCGGCCAGCGCGCGGGTCATGTTGACCACCGCGCCCTTGCTGGTGTTGTAGGCCACCATCTCCATGCCCGGCGGGTTGCCACCCAGGCCGGCAATGCTGGCGATGTTGATGATGCGGCCCTGGCGGCGGGCGATCATGCCGCCCTTGGCCACCGCCTGCGCAAACACCAGCAGGCTGCGCACGTTCAGGTTCATCAGCTTGTCCCAGCCGTCCAGCGGGTGGTCCTCCGCCGGGGCGGCCCAGGCGGCGCCGGCGTTGTTGACCAGGATGTCGATCGGACCCAGGCGTTCGAGCGTCTCGGCCACCACGCGGCGGGCCTCTTCGGGCTTGCTGGCATCGGCGGCGATCCAGCGGGCGTCGATGCCTCGCGCGGCCAGGTGGGCGCAGCCTTCCTCCAGCTCATGCTGCTTGCGGGCGGTGAGCATCAACTTGGCGCCGGCCTCGCCCAGCGCCTCGGCCATCTGCAGGCCCAGCCCGCGTGATCCGCCGGTGACCAGGGCCACCTGGC
>JAGOBT010000550.1 GCA_017999135.1 Burkholderiaceae bacterium | reverse complement strand
GCCGGTGCTGCTGCTGGGCCTGGCGCTGTACACCCTGGCCAGCGTGTTCGCTGCGCTGGCCGGCAGCGTGGCGGCGGTGGTGCTGGGCCGGGCGCTGCAGGGCGCAGCGATGGCTGCCGCCGTGGTCTGCGGCCGCGCCATGGTGCGCGACCTGTACGAGCCCCAGGAAGGCGGCATGGTGATGGCCCGGGCACTGACCGGCCTGGGCGCGCTGGCCATCGTCAGCCCGCTGGTGGGCGGGGCGCTGGTGGCGGCCTTCGGCTGGCGCGCCGCAGTGGCGGCCATGGGCGTGGCCGGCGCCGCCACCGGCCTGTTCATCGCGCTGAAGGTGCCCGAGACCGCGCGCCACCGCCGGGCCGACGCCACCCAACCCGGCCCGCTGCTGCGCCAAATTGGCGTCACGCTGCGGCACCCGGGCTTTCGCGCCTGGGCGCTGCTGGTGGGCTGCACCTACGGCGGGCTGTTCATCTTCCTGGCCGGCTCGGGCTTCGTGCTGATCGGCGCGCTGGGGCTGAGCCCGGCGGCCGCCGGCGCGGTGATGAGCCTGTGCGCGCTGGCCTACATCGCCGGCACGCTGCTGTGCCGCCGCTGGATTCCGCGGCTGGGCCTGGCCGGCTCGGTGGGCCGGGCGGCCTGGATCACGCTGGCCGCCTGCGTCGCCCTGGTGCTGCTGGCGCAGCGGCGCGATCCGTCGGTGGCCTGGGTGATGGGCCCGGTGTGCCTGTATGCGCTGGGCCATGGCGTGCACATGCCCTGCGGCCAGGCCGGCGTGGTGGGGCCGTTCCCGCGGGCGGCCGGGCTGGCATCGGCGCTGGCGGGCTTTGCGATGTCGGCGGCGGCCTTCGGCATCGGGCTGTGGCTGGGCCAGGCGCTGGCGCCCGGTGCGGCGGGCGCCGCTGGCACGGTGCGGGCCTTCGCGCTGGGCATGGCGGCGGCCGCACTGGCCACCGTGGGCGTGGCCTGGACGCTGGTGCAGCGCCATGGCAATCGCCTGGCAGCAGCATGACCCGGCCGACATGACATGCGGCGCCATCGCCATCGCCGGCCCCACGGCCAGCGGCAAGAGCGCGCTGGCCCTGGCCGCCGCGCAACGCTGGCCGGTGGAGATCATCAGCGTCGATTCGGCCCTGGTCTACCGCGGCATGGACATCGGCACCGCCAAGCCCAGCGCCGCCGAGCGCGCCGCCGTGCCGCACCACCTGATCGACGGCATCGACCCGACACAGGCGTATTCAGCCGCGCAGTTCGTGGCCGACGCCAGCCGGCTGGTGGCTGACATCACCGCCCGCGGCCGCCACGCGCTGCTGGTGGGCGGCACCATGCTGTACTTCAAGGCGCTGGCCGACGGCCTGGATGCGATGCCACCGGCCGACGCCACGGTGCGCGCCGCGCTGGATGCCCGTGCCGCCGCCGAGGGCTGGCCCGCCCTGCATGCCGACCTGGCCCAGGTGGACCCCGCCACCGCCGCCCGCCTGCCGCCGGGCGATGCCCAGCGCATCCAGCGCGCGCTGGAGGTCTGGCAGCTCACCGGCCGGCCGATCTCGGCCTTCCATGGCAGCGGCCGCAGCGCCGGCCTGGCCGTGCCGCTGCTGGCGCTGGAACCGGCCGACCGCGCATGGCTGCATGCCCGCATTGCCGAGCGCTTCGACGCCATGCTGGCCGCCGGTTTCGTCGACGAAGTGCGCGCCCTGCGTGCCCGCGGCGACCTGCACCCCGACCTGCCAGCGATGCGCTGCGTGGGCTACCGTCAGGCCTGGGCCGCACTGGACGCCGAGGGCGATGCGCTGACCCTCGGCAGCCCGGCCTGGGCCGCGCTGCGCGAACAGGGCATCGCCGCCACCCGCCAGCTGGCCAAGCGCCAGCTGACCTGGCTGCGCGGCATGCAGCGCACGGTGGTGGCCTGCGACGCGCCCGATGCCACCGCGCAGGGCCTGGCCGCCATCGACCGCCTGCTGCAAGGGGTTGCCGCATGACCGCCGCGCTGCAGGTGCAGGGCCTGCTGCGCCGCTACGGCGATGTGCCGGTGTTCACCGGTGTCGACCTGACGCTGGCCGCGGGCGAGTTCGTGGCGCTGCTGGGCGAATCGGGTGTGGGCAAGAGCACGTTGCTGAACTGCATCGCCGGGCTGGACGCCGCCGACGCCGGCAGCATCACCGTGGCCGGCACGGCGGTGGGCGGCCTGGCCGAGCCCGACCGCGCCAGACTGCGGCGTGAACACCTGGGCTTCGTCTTCCAGGCCTTCCACCTTCTGCCGCACCTGAGCGTGGCCGAGAACGTGGCCCTGCCACTGCTGCTGCTCGGCCGGCCCGACGATGCGCGCGTGCAGGCGCTGCTGGTGGCCGTGGGCCTGGGCGGGCTGGGCGGCCGCAGCCCGGCGCAGCTGTCGGGCGGGCAGTTGCAGCGGGTGGCGCTGGCCCGCGCGCTGGTGCACAAGCCGGCGCTGATCCTGGCCGACGAGCCCACCGGCAACCTCGACCCGACCACCGCCGAGCGCATGCTCGACGTGCTGGTGGCCCAGGTGCGCAGCGAAGGCGCGGCCTGCCTGCTGGTCACCCATTCAACCGCGGCAGCGGCGCGGGCCGACCGGGTGCTGCGGCTCACGGCCAGCGGCATCGTGGCGGGCTGAGACCAAGTCCAGAGACGGGGTGCGCATGGCGCTTGCGGGCCCGTTGCGGTCGTTGCCTTGGCGGCGCGCCTTGCGGTTTGCTTCGCCGTTTCGGTGCAGCGCACCGGCGAAGCCCCAGCATGGCGCATCGACCAAAAACTGAAGACCGCAACGAGCCTCAACCCGCCTGCGCACCTGTTGACCCCCATGAAATGTCCGCCGTGAACGGCCGCACCACTTGGGCGTGACACCCCCTGTGCTGCCGAGCGGCGTGTTCAAGGCCACCGGCTTCGTGCGCCGGGCGCTGGCCCTGGCTTGATCTTGATCAGGCCGCGCCACGGCC
>JAGOBT010000063.1:6075-10887 GCA_017999135.1 Burkholderiaceae bacterium | reverse complement strand
CGCGCCAGCAGCACACGCTGGCGTTCGCCGCCCGACAGAGCGCTCAGCCGCCGGTGGGCAAAGGCGGCGCTGGCGGTCTCGGCCATGGCCGCCTGCACCGCCGCTGCATCGGCCGCCGAGGGCGCGCCGAACAGGCCCTGGTGCGGCAGCCGGCCCAGGCCCACCACATCGGCGCCGGCCAGTTCACCGTCGGCCTCGCCCTGCTGCGACAGCCACGCCAGGCGCTGGCCACGCGCACGCGCGGGCCAGTCGGCCAGCGGCCGGCCGTCCAGCAGCACGCGGCCGGCGTCCGGCAACTTCAGCCCTGCCAGCAGCGACAGCAGACTGCTCTTGCCCGCGCCGTTGGGCCCGACCAGCGCCGCCCATTGGCCCGGCGCCAGCGCGAGTGACACCTGGTCGACCACGCGGCGACCGCCCAGCACCAGGCCCAGGCCCTCGGCCTGCAGCAGCGCGGTGTCTGCCAGCGGCAGCATGGCGTCGCGGTTCATGCGCCGCTTCCCTGCCGCCGCAGCAGCACCAGCAGGTAGACCCCGCCGAACAGCGCCGTCAGCACCCCCACCGGCAGTTCCTGCGGCGCGATCACGCTGCGCGCGGCCACGTCGGCGGCGCCCAGCAGCACCGCGCCGGCCGCGGCCGACAGCAGCAGCAGCGGGCCGTGCGTGACGGTGACCAGCCGGCGCACCAGGTGTGGCGCGACCAGGCCGACAAAGCCCACCAGGCCGGCCTGCGACACCGCGGTGCCGGTGGCCAGCGCCATCAGCGCCACCAGCAGCAGGCGCAGACGCGGCAGCGACAGGCCCAGGCTGGCGGCGCTGGCGTCGCCCAGCACCAGGGCGTCGAGCACACGGGCGAAGCGCAGCGCCAGCGGCAGCGCCAGCACCAGCGCGCCGGCCAGCCAGGCCAGGGCTGTCCAGCCCAGGAAACCGGTGGTGCCGAGCAGGAACATCTGTCTGCCGCGCAGCGCCTCCGGCGACGCCATCAGCAGCAGGTCGGACACCGCGCCCATCAGCACGCCCACGACCACGCCGCACAGCAGCAGCTTCAGCGGCCGCGCCGCCCCGCCGGCCAGCAGCAGGGTGAGCGCCACGCCGCCCAGCGCGCCGACGAAGGCGGCCAGGACGACACCGCTCTGCGACAGCCAGCCCAGCGGCTGCCAGGCCAGGTGTGCGGCCAGCACGCTGCCAGCAGCCAGCACCAGCACCACACCCAGGCCGGCGCCGGCGGCAGAGCCAAGCAGGAAGGGGTCGGCCAGCGGGTTGCGGAACAGCCCCTGCGCCAGCGCACCCGCCAGGCCCAGCAGCGCACCGGCAGCCAGTGCGCCCAGCGTGCGCGGCGCCCGGATCGCCTGGATCAAGGCCCGGTCCTCGGCCCAGGCCCAGCTCCAGCCCTCGCTGCCGGCTGCCAGGCCCAGCACGCCGACCAACCCTGCCAGCAGGGCGAGCAAGGCCCCCAGGCGCCCCGGTGTCAGCGCGGGGTGGTCGGCGGGACGGGCCAGGCTCAGCGATCCACGGTTCATGGCTTTCTCCCGTCCAGGGTCACCAGGCAGTCGGCAATCAGTCCGGCGGCTTCGGCCAGGCGCGGGCCGGGCCGCACCAGCATCTCATAGCGCGCTTCGGCAAAACCGCAGCTGCGCCCGGCCTGCAAGGCCTTCAGCGCCGACCAGCCCGGTCGGCCCGGCATCTCGGCCACAGCGCGTGCCGTGGCCATCACGATCGCCGGCTGGGCGCGCAGCACGAACTCGGGGTTCAGCTTGGGAAACGGCCCCATCGCCGCCGGCACCACATTGACCAGCTGCAGCCGCGTCAGCAGTTCACCGACGAAGCTGGACGCACCGGCCGCATACGGCGCCGACGCGACCTCGAAGTACACCGTCTGGCCGCGCAGGGCCGGCGGCACGCGGGCCGCGGCGGCGTTCACGCCCTGGTCGATCTGCGCCCACAGCCGCTCGCCCTCGCCCGGCTTGCCGATGGCCTGCGCCAGCACGTCCAGCACGCGCCGGGTGTCGGCCAGGCTCTTGGGTTCCAGCGCCAGCACCGGGATGCCCAGGGCCTGCAACCGCCCCAGCGCCCGCGCCGACACCGCCGCCACCACCAGGTCAGGCTGCAGCCGCACCAGGCGCTCGATGGTCGTGTCCTCCAGCCCGCCCAGCTGCGGCAGCTGCCTGACCTGGGCGGGCCAGTTCGAGAAGCGGTCGACGCCGACCAGCCGGTCGCAGGCCTGCAGCGCGCAGAGACCCTCGGTCAGCGAGGGCAGCAGGGACACGATGCGCTGCGCCGGCTGCGGCAAGGTCAGCGCCTGGCCGCGGTCATCGGTGACGGTGATGGCGGCCGACGCCGGCAGCACCGCCCAGGCCAGCCACACCGCCCGGCACCACCGCATCAGACGCCGTGCCATGCTGCCTGCCCCGCGCCTCAGAGCGGCAGCCGCCAGCGCAGGCCGGCGAACAGGCCGCGCGGCGGCTGGTTGTAGCCGTTGGCGGTCTGGTAGCGCACGTCGCCCAGGTTCTCGATGCGCCCGAACAACTGCAGGTCGGTCCGCAGGTCCCACTGCGCGGTCACATCGGCCACGGTGTAGGCCGGCAGCAGCACGCTGCCGCCGAAGCCATCGGTCCGGTTGCCGGCATGGCGCAGCGCCACGCCCACGCTGACACCCGCGCCCAGCGGCTGCACCACGTTCAGCGCCGCCAGCGTGCGGCTGCGACGCACCCGGCGGGCATCGGTGTCGGCGTCGATCGGGTCCTGCAGCGTCAGGCTGGCCCGCACATCGGCACTGGCCAGGCGGCCGTCGTACGACACCTCCAGCCCCTGGTTGCGGGTGCGGGCAATGTTGCCGAAGCGGCGCGCCACCGGGTCGTAGTCCAGTTCCTGCTTGACGTGGGTGGCGAACAGCGTGGCCCGCACGCGCTGCCGGCCGGCTGCGTACTGCAGGCCCGCCTCGACGGAGCCCGACAGCTCCGGCTGCAGCCCCGGGTTGCCGAAGAACGGCGCATGCAGGTAGCCCAGCGGCGGCGCGTTGAAGGCGTTGGCCACCTGCGCAATCAGCTTCCAGGCCGGCGCCAGCTGCAGGCCGACACCCAGGCTGCCGCTGGTGTGGCTGCCCACGCCCTGCACGTGGTCGTGGCGCAAGGCCAGCGCCAGGTCTTGCGCGCCCTGGCGCCACTGCAGGGCGCCGAACAGCGCCTGCACCTGGCGGCCGCGGTCGTAGCTGCCCTCCACCTCGATGGTCTGGCGCTGCAGGTCGACACCGCCGGTGGCGATCAGGCCTGTGCCGAGTTCCAGCGTGTTGACCCAGTTGAGCCCATGGCCGCCGGTCAGGTAGCGGCTGTCGAAGCCGAACTGGCCGCTGGCGTGCTGGCGCACGTTTTCGCGCTGGGTCGACAGGGTCAGGCTGCTGTCCCAGCCCTTGCGGATGGTGTTCTCGCTGCGCAGGTGCAGCATGTCCTTGCGGGTGCGGCTGGTCTGCAGGTCAGCCGGCGTGTCGAAGGCCGAGTCGTAGTCCAGCCGCCCATCGCTGTGCAGCCAGCCGGCCGACAGCGCGTGGCCGGGTGCCAGCGACTGCGTCAGCCGCAGCGTGGCGCTGGTGTTGGCATAGCCGTCGCGGTCGGGATTGGCGGCGGTCTGCACCGCGGGGTCGAGCGCGCTGAAGCCGTGGTCGCTGGCGCGCGAGACGCCCAGCGCCACGCCGGTGCTGCCGACCTGGCCCGACAGCTGCGCGCTGCCATGCACCAGGCCGCGGGCGCCGGCCTCCAGCCGCAGGCTGCCGTCGGGCCTGGCGGTCGGCTGGCGGGTGAAGATCTGGATGACGCCGCCGACCGCGCCGCCGCCGTACAGCGCCGACACGTTGCCACGCACGATCTCGATGCGCTCGGCCTGGTCGAGCATCAGGTGCTCGATGCCGACCTGGCCCGAGGCGTCCTGGCGCGACAGCGGCACACCGTCGACCAGCACCAGCACCTGGCGCGTCGGCGCGCCACGCAGGAACAGGCCGGTGGCAGTGCCGCGGCCGCCGTTGGCAGCGAACTGCACGCCAGCCTCCATCGCCAGCAGCGACGGCAGGTCGACCGCCTGCGATTGCTCGATGTCACGGCGCAGCAGCACCGTGGTGTGCGGCAGGGTGTCGGTCAGCAGCTGCGGCGTGCGCGCGGCGGTCACGATCACGGTGGCGGGCTGGTCAGCCGCAGCGGCCGACAGCGAGGACAAAGCGGCCACACCGGCGGCCAGCAGGGTTGCGGCGCGGTGCGCCGGGAGAGTGTTGGACATGGAAGAAGGAACGGAACAGACAGCGCCTGCCCGCGCTTCCCCGCGCGGGCTGTGGCATTGCGGCCGCACACCAGGCTTGCGCCCGGCCAGCGGCCCCCCGTTGGCCGGTATCCGGGCTGACGGAGACAACCCCTGTGGCCTTCCCGACCGTTGGCACGGCCAGTGGCGTCAGACACAGGAGCGGTGGCGTCACCCCAGGGGGGATCGGCCACGTCCGCTTACCGTTGCGGGGGCAGCGCAGGTTGGGTGGCAGCCCGTGGGGCCATCGCCTTCCTGCTTCCCGTTTAACCTGTCCGTCACGAAGGGCGGCCAGAGCACCAACAGCTTGGATCCTACCCCACCACGGCTGGCGCCAGCCTGACGCCGGCACCCCGGGTGCACAGGATGGGCGGCACGCCCCTGCCACCTACAATCCGGCCCTTCAACAGGAGGCGGCGCCAGCCCATGTCAAGACTCGATGACCTTGCCGAGCGGATCGAACGGCTGGTGCTGCGCCATGAGGAACTGCAGCGCACCAATGCGCTGCTGCAGACCCAGCTGGCCACGGTGACCG
>JAGOBT010000063.1:0-5975 GCA_017999135.1 Burkholderiaceae bacterium | reverse complement strand
AGGAGGCGGCGCCAGCCCATGTCAAGACTCGATGACCTTGCCGAGCGGATCGAACGGCTGGTGCTGCGCCATGAGGAACTGCAGCGCACCAATGCGCTGCTGCAGACCCAGCTGGCCACGGTGACCGGCGAGCGCGACAGCCTGCGCTCGCGCCTGGCCGCCGCCCGCGCCCGCATCGACGCCCTGCTCGACCGCCTGCCGGCCGAACCGGTGGCCGCCGCCACGCCCGCCGTGGCCCGCAAGACCGACGCCGCATGAAGCAGATCGAAGCCACCATCCTGGGCCAGAGCTACATGCTGGCCTGCCCGCCCGACGGCGAGGCCCTGCTGCGCGAGGCCGTGGCCATCGTCGACCGCGAGATGAGCGCGATCCGCGACGCCGGCAAGGTGAAGGCGCGCGAGCGCATTGCCGTGCTCACCGCGCTGAACCTGGCCTACCAGCGGGCCGAGCAGGCCCAGGCGGCGGCCCGCGCGCCAGCCCCGGTGCCGCAACCCGCCCTGGCCGTGGCCGATGGCGAGATCGATGTCGAGCACCTGATCCGCCGCATCGACGGCGTGCTGGGCCAGGACGGTCAGTTGCTGTGAGAAATTACTCTGCAGCAGGGGCATCGGTCGTGCCTAGAATGGGGTCGTCCGTTGCGCGTTGTGGGCTTTATATTTCCTTGATCCGATGCTCTTTGAGCCAGGGCTTGGAACATCGCAAGGCTGGTGTGATCGTCTCGCGTCAGATGAACCCGAAGCCTCGCTGACCTCGCCCACCTGATCTCCCCCTTGGGATCAGGAATGCGGTCCACGGTGCTGCAACGGACACCCCCCATCGTCATGTCTTCAACGCAGTTGACAAGCGGCGGGCCGAGCGCCGGGCCGCTCCCAAGCCGGTCCGCATCCCCTCGGGGGATCGGCCGACGTTCGCGTCGGACGAGGGGCTGACATGTTCTGGTTGATGAAGAGCGAGCCGGCCGAGTGCTCGATCGATGACCTCGCTGCCGCGCCCCGGGCCACCGTGCCCTGGGTGGGCGTGCGCAACTACCAGGCGCGCAACTTCATGCGCGACGCCATGCAGGTGGGCGACGGCGTGCTGTTCTACCACTCGTCGTGTGCCGAACCCGGCGTGGCCGGCCTGGCCCGCGTGGCCAGTGCTGCCTACCCCGACCCCACCCAGTTCGACCCCGCCAGCCCCTACGTCGACCCCAAGTCCACCCGCGAGGCGCCACGCTGGCTGCTGGTGGACGTGGCGCTGGTGCAGAAGACGCCGCTGCTGCCGCTGCGGCAGATGCGCGAGCGGCCCGAACTGGCCACCATGGGCCTGCTGCAGCGCGGCAGCCGCCTGTCGATCACGCCGGTCACCCGCGCCGAATGGGACGCCGTGCTGCACCTGCTGGGGGTGCCCGCCTGATGGCCCTGCTCGACCCCATCCTGGTGCTGGAATTGCTGCTGCTGGGCTGCTGCACCGGCTTCCTGGCTGGCTTGCTGGGCATTGGCGGCGGCATGCTGATGGTGCCCTTCCTCACTGTGATCTTCAGCAACCGCGGGGTCGAGGCCGGCCTGGCGCTGAAGATGGCGGTGGCCACCGCCATGGCCACCATCCTGTTCACGTCGATCAGCAGCGTGCGCGCCCACCATGCGCGCGGTGCGGTGCGCTGGGATCTGGTGAAGACATTGGCCCCGGGCATCGTGCTGGGCGGCCTGCTGTCGGGGGCGGGCCTGTTCGCCGTGATCAAGGGCAGCGCGCTCGGGCTGCTGTTCGCCGGCTTTGTCGGCTTTTCGGCCACCCAGATGCTGCTGGACCGCAAGCCGCAGCCCGGCCGGCAGATGCCTGGTGCGCTGGGCGCCGGCGCCGCCGGTGCCGGCATCGGCCTGGTGGCCGGGCTGGTGGGCGCGGGTGGCGCCTTCATGTCGGTGCCGTTCATGGTGTGGTGCAACGTGGCCATCCACAACGCGGTGGCCACCAGCGCGGCACTGGGCTTCCCGATCGCGTTGTCCAGCACGGCCGGCTATGTGATCGCCGGCTGGGGCATGCCGTCACCGCTGCCCGGCACGCTGGGCTATCTGTCGCTGCCGGCGCTGGGGGTGCTGGCGCTGGCCAGCGTGCTGATGGCGCCGCGCGGCGCCCGCGCGGCACACCGGCTCGACACCCAACGGCTGAAGAAGGTGTTTGCCGTGCTGCTGTACGGCCTGGCCGGCTTCATGGCGTGGCGCATGCTGCGCGGCTGACGCGCCGGCAGACCCGGGCCAGGCTCAGCTGGCCTCGAAGCGGATGCTGGCCAATGCCACAGTGTTGCCGCCGCGGCGCTTGGCTTCGGCCAGGGCGGCCGAGCAGGCGGCGATCAGTTCGTCATGCCCATGGGCGGTGTGCGGGAAGCTGGCCACGCCCATCGCCACGGTGAAGCCCAGCTCTTCCCCATCGAGCATGACGATCTGCGTGGCGCACTGGCGGCGCAGGCCTTCCATGCGGCTGTGGGCCGTGGCCAGGCCCACGCCCGACAGCAGCACCGCAAAGTGCCGGTCGTCCATGCGGCAGCTGGCGTCCATGGCGCGGGTGTTGCCGCGCAGCAGGCGGCCCATGGCCTCGCAGATGCGCTCCTGCGCGCGGACGCCCAAGGCGCCCACCTTGTCGTTGAACGGGTCCAGCGCCATGTAGACCAGAGCGAACTCACGGTGCTCGCGGGTGGACAGATCCAGCTCGCGGCGCATCTGGTCGTCGAAGTGCGCGCGGCTGTTCAGGCCGCTGGCCTGGTCGCGCAGGCCCTGCTCGGACAGTTCCAGCCGCAGCGCGTCATTCGCCTTCTGCTGCTGCTCCAGCTGGTCCAGCGCCAGACGCAGCTGGGCGTCGCGCTGGCGCGTGGGCGCCATGTCCTGCCAGATGCTGACCAGCAGCCGGCGTCCGGCCTGGGCCGACGCCAGGCGCAGCACCTTGAACTCGCGCCGCTCGCCACGCAGGTCGAACTTGTGATCGCTGGACAGCGGGGCGGCCTGGGCCAGCGCGGTGTGGTCGGCCGCACGCAGCAGCGCCGCGGTGGTGGCGTCGAGCCAGTCGGCATCGGTGCGGCCCGGCACGGCAGTGGGGTCGCTGCCGCACAGGCCGGCAAAGGCGGCATTGCCCGACAAGTAACAGCCATCGTCAGCGGACTTCACGGCCACCGCCAGGCCTTGCAGATCGGCATGGGCCAGCAGGGCCTGGGCCAGCAGGGTGTCGCCCACGGCGCTGTCGGCCCGCGGCGTGACGGGGGCGGGCGTGCGCTCGGTGGCGAGAGGGAAGGTCATGGGCGGCGGGGGCGGCCAGAACTGGCCACGGGCTGATTCTGGGCAGCACCCCCCGGATCGGCAAGCTGAACCGCTGGGCACTCCCTAGATTCGATGATATCCAGCCCAGGCGCCCTGCCGCGGCGCCCAAGGCGGGAAGAGCGGCACATCGTGCCTGCAAATCAGCCCAACAGCACCTGCATGCTGTGCTCGTGCAGCGAGGTCAGCTGGTCGAAGCTGGCCACCAGGGCCTCGCTCTCGCGCGCCAGCACGGCCAGGCCGGCGGCGGCGTCCGGGCCGTCGCTGCGCCGCAGGCCATCGAGCAGGCGCTGCCACTGGCCGCGGGCCTGGGCCAGGGCGGCGCGGATCGGCTCGGTGGCCAGCGGGGCCTGCTCCAGGGTCGACAGCGCAGACTCGAACTCATGCACCGTCTGTGCGGCCGCCTGGGCATGGGCTGCCGCGGGCGGCCCCGCCAGCAGGCCGGCCAGCAGCGCCTGCTTGGCCAGGCGCTGCGCCAGCATGCGCTGGCGGCCGCTCACATTGACGACTTGCAGGTGGCGCCGCCCGCTGCCGGCCTCCAGCGCGCCGGTCAGTGCGTCGGCCCGTTCCAGCAGCTGCTCGGCCAGGCTGTCGGCCTCGGTCAGCTGGGCCGCCACGGCGGGCGTGCTGCGGCCACCGGCGGGCACGGCGGTCTGCTGCAGCGCCGTCCAGGCGGCGCCGGTGGCCGCCAGCAGGGCCGCCTCGGCGGGCGGCAGGTTCAGCCGGGCCAGCCAGTCCAGATGGCGCTGCACACGCTGGGCGGTTTCGGCCAGTGTGTCTTCGACCCGGCCACGGGCCACGGCCCGCAGGGCCAGCGCCTTGACATGGCGCTGCGACAGCATGCGCAGCTGGCCGGCCCGGTTGATGGCCTCGGCCGCCTGGGCGGCCTCGATCAGGCTGCGCGAGACCTCGCCCACCCGCAGGTTGGCCTGCATCGAGGCCGTGCGCAGCAGGGCGAAGGCATCGTCCTCACTGAGCTGCTGGGCGCGCATCAGCACGCCCTTGGCGCGGTCGACCCACTTGCGCTCGTCCAGCCGGGCCAGGGCGCCGGCCAGGGCCTGCTGCTGGGCCTGGTCGCGAGCGAAGCGGGCGCGGGCCAGCGGCAGCGCGGCAGCCACGGCGGCGGCGTCGGGGGCAGCGGGCAGCCAGGCCACGAGGTTCAGGTCCAGCCAGGGTTGCAGGTCGGCGGGCGGTGCGGCGGCAGTGGCCAGCAGCACCGGCCGGGCCGCACTGCTGGCCAGCAGCGTCAGGGCCTGCTGCAGGGTTTCATCCAGCGCCGGAGCCAGCAGCAGGACCGCTTCCGGTGCAAGCCGGACCACCTCTCGCACCAACATGAGGCACGGCTGTGGCCCGCTGACCACCACCCCGGCGGATGTCAGCCGCGCGGCCAGCGCCCGGGCATCGGCCAGATGGGCAGGGGTGTCGGGGCAGGTGATCAGCAGGGGCATCGGGGTGCAGGGCTGCAGGCAGCGGCGGTGAGACCGGACAGGCGGAGGCTGGCCAGGCTGCAGGCACTGTCCATGCCAGGGCATTGGCACGGATGCTGCATTGCACCACGCGTCGGGTGTGACGCTGCACCCGGGCCGCCCCCGCCGGCCGCCTGCCCCACCGGGGGCTGCGCACCTCGTCCCTGGCCGCCCGTCGTGCGGCCAGCCTGCAGGCCACGGGCCTCGCCATCCGCGCTGCGCGCGCACCCTGCCCCGCCTGCCGCCCTGCTGCCGTTGACCAACCCGCGCGCCCGCCTGGTCGCGCGCTGGCGCAACGGCAGCCCACCTCTCCGCAGGAGACCGCCCATGAAGAAGATGAAACTGGTGTTGATCGGCAACGGCATGGCTGGCGTGCGTACGCTGGAAGAGCTTCTGAAGATCGCGCCCGCCCTGTACGACATCACCGTGTTCGGCGCCGAACCGCACCCCAACTACAACCGCATCCTGCTGAGCCCGGTGCTGGCCGGTGAGCAGACCATCGACCAGATCATCCTGAACCCGTTGAGCTGGTATGCCGAGCACGGCATCACGCTGCATCTGGGCAAGACGGTGACGCAGGTCGATCGCACCCGGCGCGTGGTGATCGCCGATGACGGCACCACCGCTGAATACGACCGCCTGCTGGTCGCCACCGGCAGCCTGCCGTTCATCCTGCCGGTGCCGGGCAAGGACCTGGCCGGCGTGATCGCCTACCGCGACATCGCCGACACCGAGACCATGATCGCCACCGCCCAGACCCACCGGCATGCGGTGGTCATCGGCGGCGGCCTGCTGGGGCTGGAGGCCGCCAACGGCCTGATGCTGCGCGGCATGCAGGTGACGGTGGTGCACATCGCCCCCTGGCTGATGGAACGCCAGCTCGACGACGTGGCCGGCGGGTTGCTGCGCCAGTCGCTCGAGCAGCGTGGGCTGAAGTTCCTGATCGGCGCGCAGACCCAGGCCTTGATCGGCGGGCAGGACGGCCGGGTGATGGCCGTGCAGTTCAAGGACGGCAGCGAGCTCCCGGCCGACCTGGTGGTGATGGCCGCCGGCATCCGACCCAACACCCAACTGGCAGAGGCGATGGGCCTGCACTGCCAGCGCGGCATCGTCGTCAGCGACACGCTGCAGACGGTGACCGACCCGCGCATCTATGCCGTGGGTGAGTGTGCCGCCCACCGCGGCATCGCCTACGGCCTGGTGGCGCCGCTGTTCGAGCAGGGCAAGG
>JAGOBT010000549.1 GCA_017999135.1 Burkholderiaceae bacterium | reverse complement strand
TGCTGCCGGGCCCTGGGTGTAGTCGATGGTGACGCGGCGGGCGTTCTGCACATGCTGCTGCAGCGCGCGCTGCATGTCGGCCACGCGCACCGCTTGCAGGCGGGCGATGCGGGCGTCGGCCTCGCGGGCATCGCCGGTCTGCAGCATGGCCATGCCGATGTCCTGCGCCAGGCCTTGCGGCGTCTGCCGGCGCAGCAGCACGCTGGTGAGCAGCTGGGTGCGCACCTTGTCCATCTCGTCGTAGCCCACCTTGCCGTTGGCCAGCCGGTGCAGCTCGCCGAGCAGGCCGGATTCCAGCTTGCGCAGGCTCTGGCCGCTGCCGGCAATGGCATAGGCGGCCAGCAGGCCGGCGTCGGCATACAGGTCGGCGCTGAAGCCGGCGGCCTGGGCGGTGCGGGCGGTGTAGACCAGCGACTGGTTCAGGCGCGACGATTCGCCGGCCGACAGCAGGGCCTGGGCGATGTCCAGCGCAGGGGCGTCGGCATGGGTGACCGGCGGGCCGCGCCACACCAGCGCCACTGCCGGCAGCGGTACGCTGGGGCCGGTGACGCTGGCCTGCGCGTCCTGCGTGCGCGGCGGCTCGCGTTCGGTCACGCGCGGCACCGGCGTGGTGGGCGCCGTCAGCGGGCCGAAGTGGCGGTCGACCCAGCCGTCGAGCTGGGCGGGGTCGACATCACCCACCACGATCAGCACCGCGTTGTCGGGCCGGTAGTAGGTGGCATGGAAGCGGCGCACGTCGTCCAGCGTGGCGGCGTTCAGGTCGGCTTCGCTGCCGATCACCGGGCGGCGGTAGGGGTGGCGCTCGAAGGCCAGGCCAGGCAGCGCATTGAACAACCGGCCGTAGGGGTCGGCCAGCACACGCTCGCGCAGTTCCTCGATCACCACCTTGCGCTCGCTGTCGAACGCGGCCTGATCGACCTGCAGGTGGGCCATGCGCTCGGCCTCGGCCCAGAGGATGCGCTCCAGGTGGTTGGACGGCACCTCGTTCTGGTAGGCCGTCATGTCCTCGGCAGTGAAGGCGTTGTTCTGGCCGCCCACGTCTTCGGTCAGGCGGTCGAACATCTCGTCGGGCATGTGCTTCGTGCGCTTGAACATCAGGTGCTCGAAGAGATGCGCAAAGCCCGAGCGGCCGGGCGGATCGTCCTTGCCGCCGACCCGGTACCAGACCTGCACGCTGACGGTGCCGCCCGCACCCGGGCCTGCGGTGGGCAGGCTGACCACCTGCAGCCCGTTGGCCAGCTTGCGCTGGCGCAGCGCCAGCGGCGGCACCGTGATGCCCAGCCGCGGCGGCGCGGCGCCGGGCGCGGGCTTGCGGGGCGCAGCCCAGGCGGGCAGGCTGGTGGCAGCCAGCCAGGCCAGGGATTGGCGGCGGGTGGACTTCAGGAGCATGGGCAGCCTCGGCAGGTGCGGCGGATCGCTGGGGCTGGATCATCGCCGATCCGTTGGCCGCCCATGCTGGCGGCTAGGAGGCTGCCGGGCTTTGGGTGGGGTCTGCGTTGAAGCCGAAAGCGGGCTCAGCCGAGGCGCAAACCACAGCGATGCCGGGCGGCATCGCGAGGATTTGCAACGATGGATCAGCCTGCTTTCGGCTTCAACCCTTCGGGCCGGGGTGATTTTCGGTACCAGGCGTCGTTGCCGACTCGTTGTGGGCCGCAAGCCCACGCCTCGCCGGCGCCTAGCCTGGCACCGAAACTCACCCCGGCGCAGACCCCACCCAAAGCCCGACAGCCTCCTAGAACAGGCGGGCTTGCGTCGGTGCCGGCCAGCCGGGCAGCGCGTCCAGCCCGCTGATGCCGCGGGTGGCCAGCCGCCAATACTGCGAGAACGACGTGCAGAGGGCCGCCGGCTCGGGCAGGAAGGGCGTGGGCGCCTGGCGCCAGGCCGCGGGCCAGGCGGCGGGCAGCTCGGGGTGGTCGACGGTCAGCACCCGTGCGGCCCGGGCCAGCGTGGCCTGCAGCGGGGCGGCCTCGGCCCACACCAGCTGCGGCGTGATGGCGGCCAGCCGGGTTGTGACGAACGCCCAGCGCTGGGCCGTCCAGGGCCAGCGGGCCAGCGCCTCGGCGGGCAGCACGCCCAGGGTGACCGGGCCCGGCTGCGCCGCACCGGCGTCGACATCCGGCTCGGCCAGCGCCCAGGGGTGCACCAGCCGCACCGTGCGGCCGGCCAGATCGGCCGCTGCAGGCAACGGCGCCAGCGCCAGACCGGGCGGCGGCTGGTGCCACAGCGTCGGCTCGGCCACGCCCTGGTCGGCCGGCAGTGGCCGCGCCGCCGGCAGCGAGGCCTAGCCGCGGGCCCAGCGCTCCAGCGTGTCGTAGCCGGTGTCGATCACGCTGCCACGGCTGTCCCAGTCGGCGTGCGTGCCATCGGTGTAGCGCGCCACGTTCTCGGCGTTGAACAGGTAGGGCTTGTGGCTGGCAGTGCCGGCCACCCACTGCCAGCTGAGGTGGTTGCTGGCGCGGTCGCCATCCAGCAGGTGGGCCAGCAGCCAGTCGGCCCCGGCGCGCCAGTGCACGCCGCGCACATGCACCACATAGCTGGCCAGCCACATGCGCGCGTGGTTGTGCAGCCAGCCGGTGGCGTACAGCGTGCGCACCGCCAGGTCGATGGCAGGCACGCCGGTGCGGGCCTGGCGGATGTCGTCGGGCAACTGCGGCGCGTAGTCGCCCTCCGGCCGCGGGCCGGCGTGCAGGGGCTGCAGGAGGCCGTCGCCGCGGTGGCGGGCCACATGGTGGAAGAAGCAGCGCCAGCCCAGCTCCATCACCAGCTTGTCGCCCAGTGCCAGCGGGTGGCTGGCGGCCACCGTGGCCGCCACCTCGGTGGGCGTGGTGATGCCGTGGGTGAGGTAGGGCGACAGCCGCGTGACCGCGCCGCCCAGGTGGTTGCGGCTGCGGGCATAGGCCGCAGGTCGGATGGCGGCAATGCGCGTCAGCGCCGCCGACCGGGTGGGCGGGAAC
>JAGOBT010000548.1 GCA_017999135.1 Burkholderiaceae bacterium | reverse complement strand
CCTGTTCGACGTGGCCGGCATCGCCACGCTGGCGGGCTCGAAGATCGAAGCCACGGCCGCCCCGGCACGGCGTGATGCGGTGCTCGTGCGCCGGCTGGAAGCCGAGGGCGCAGTGCTAGTGGGCGCGCTGAACATGGACGAGTACGCCTACGGCTTCACCACCGAGAACAGCCACGCCGGCGCCTGCCACAACCCGCACGACCTGGCGCGCATCAGCGGCGGCTCGTCGGGCGGATCGGCCGCCGCGGTGGCCGCCGGCCAGGTGCCGCTGACGCTGGGCAGCGACACCAACGGCAGCATCCGCGTGCCGTCGTCGCTGTGCGGCACCTACGGCTTGAAGCCCACCTACGGCCGGCTGCCGCGCACCGGCAGCTACCCGTTCGTGGCCAGCCTCGACCACCTGGGCCCGTTCGCCCGCAGCGTGGCCGACCTGGCGCTGTGCTACGACGTGCTGCAAGGCCCCGACGCCGACGACCCGGCCTGCGCCCAACGCAGCATCGAGCCCACTGCCCACCAACTCGACCGCGGCGCCGCCGGCCTGCGGGTGGCGGTGCTGGGCGGCTGGTTCCGCGAGATGGCCCATGCCGAGGCGCTGACCGCGGTCGACCGCGTGGCCGAGGCCCTGGGCACCAGCCGCCTGGTGGACCTGCCCGAGGTGCAACGCGCCCGCGCTGCCGCCTTCCTGATCACCGCGGCAGAAGGCGGCGCGCTGCACCTGCCCGACCTGCGCCGGCGTGCCCAAGACTTCGACCCCCACACGCGTGACCGCTTCCTGGCCAATGCGCTGGTGCCGGCCGCCTGGGTGGTGCAGGCCCAGCGGGTGCGGCACTGGTTTGCGCGGCGCGTGGCGCATGCACTGCAGACCGTCGACATCCTGATCGCACCGGCCACCCCCTGCACTGCGCCCGCCATCGGCACCGAGTGGCTGGACATCGCCGGCCAGCGCCTGCCCGCCCGCCCCAGCATGGGGCTGCTGACCCAGCCGATCAGCTGCATCGGCCTGCCGGTGGTGACGGTGCCGCTCTGGGGCTGCAACCCGGCCGCGCCGCACCTGCCCATCGGTGTGCAACTCATCGCCGCGCCCTGGCGCGAAGACCTGTGCCTGCGCGTGGCCGCCGCGCTGGAGACCCAGGGCGTCTGCAGCGCGCCCATGGCGGAACTGACATGACCCAGATGGACATCAACCTGCCCGACGTGCACGCGGAAGTGACCGCTGTCTTTGCGCGTTACGAACATGCACTGGTCAACAACCTGATCGACGAGCTCGACGCCCTGTTCTGGCCCAGCCCGCACACGGTGCGCTACGGCGCGGGCGAGAACCTGCACGGCATCGACGCCATCCGCGCCTTCCGCGCCGGGCGGCCGGCCGTGGGCCTGGCCCGCAGCTTGCAGCACACCGTCATCACCACCTTCGGCCACGACATGGCGACTGCGATGACCGTCTTCCGCCGCGGCGGCAGCACCAAGCTGGGCCGCCAGAGCCAGACCTGGGTGCGCACGTCCGCCGGCTGGCAGGTGGTGGCCGCCCATGTGTCGCTGATCGATCCCCCGGCCGACCCGTCGGCCTGACGCCACCCCGCCCCGCAACGACCCACCGATCCCACGAGGAGCCCGCCCATGTCCCAAGACCCCCAAGACCCTGGCCGCCGATCTGCTGCGCCGCCGCCTGCTGGCCGGCGGTGCGCTGGCCGGTGCATCGCTGGCCCTGCCCGGCGCGCTACGCACCGGATGGGCCCAATCGCCCATCACCGTGGGCATCATCTACGTCGGCCCGCGTGACGACTTCGGCTACAACCAGGCGCATGCCGAGGCTGCAGCCCAGCTGAAAAAGCTGGGCGGCGTGAAGGTGGTCGAGGAGGAGAACGTGCCCGAGACCCAGGCCGTGCAGAAGACCATGCAGGGCATGATCAGCCAGGACGGCGCCGCCCTGCTGTTCCCCACCAGCTTCGGCTACTTCGACCCGCACATGCTGGCCATGGCGGCCAAGAACGAGAAGGTGCGCTTCGCCCACTGCGGCGGCATGTGGACCCAGGGCAAGCACCCGGCCAACACCGGCAGCTTCTTCGGCTACATCGACGAGGCGCAGTACCTCAACGGCGTGATCGCCGGCCACATGAGCAAGAGCAAGAAGATCGGCTTCATCGCGGCCAAGCCGATCCCGCAGGTGCTGCGCAACATCAATGCCTTCACCATGGGCGCCCGCTCGGTCGACCCGAAGATCACCTGCAACGCCATCTTCACCGGCGACTGGAGCATGCCGGTCAAGGAAGCCGAGGCCACCAACAGCCTCAGCGACCAGGGCATCGATGTGTTCACCATGCACGTCGACAGCCCGAAGGTGATCGTCGAAACCGCCGCCAAGCGCGGCAAGATGGTCTGCGGCTACCACGCCAGCCAGGCCAAGCTGGCCCCCAACGCCTACCTGACTGGCGCCGAGTGGAACTGGATGACGGCCTACACCCGCATCCTGGACGCCGCCCGCACCGGCAAGCCGCACCCCAACTTCGTGCGCGGCGGGCTGAAGGACGGCTTCGTCAAGAGCTCGCCCTACGGCGCGATGGTGCCCGAGGGCGCGCGCAAGAACGCCGAGGACATCCGCGCCAGGATGATCGCCGGCAGCTTCGACATCTTTGCCGGCGAGCTGAAGGACAACACCGGCAAGGTGGTGATCCCCAAGGGCAAGGCCTTCAAGCAGACCGACATCGAGCTGGAAGGCATGAACTACCTGATCGAAGGCGTCATCGGGAAGGCTTGACCCACCCCGCAGCACCGAGGAGGGCATGCCGATGAAACATCCCACGCTGGAATCCCTGGCTCTGCCGGTGCTGGCCCTGGCCGGCGGGCTGGGCCTGTTCGGGCTGTTCGTCTGGTTCAACGGACATGACCCGGTGCAGGCCTGGGGCCTGCTGTTCCGGGGTGCCTTCGGCGATGCCTTCTCGCTGCAGAACACGCTGCAACG
>JAGOBT010000547.1 GCA_017999135.1 Burkholderiaceae bacterium | reverse complement strand
GGCAGCAGAATGGGCGATGCCCGTGCCGCTCCTGCTCCGCCATGTCTGTTGACGCCAAGCCGCAGACCGACATCGACGGCCTGCGCCTGCGTGCCCATGTGGCCAGCGCCCGGCTGGCCATCTGGGGCAGCCTGGCGGTGGCCGGGCTGCTGGGGTGGACGGTCTGGCCCGTGGCGCACTTGGCCTGGCAAGCGGCCTGGCTGGCCGGGCTGCTGCTGGTGATGGCCTGGCGCCTGCACCTGGCCAGCGCCCACCGTCGCGGCTGGGCCCAGCTGTCTGCCAGCGGCGGCCCGGTGTTGCAGGCGGCGCAGGCGCGCTGGCTGGTGCGCTACCGGCAGGGCATGGCCCTGCATGGCGTCGCCTGGGGCCTGGCAGCCTGGCTGGCCGGGACGCTGGCCGACCCGCAGTTGCAGGCCACCGTGGTGCTGCTGCTGGTGGGGCTGGTGGTGGGTGCGATGACGCTCACCCTGTTCGACCTGGTGGCCGCCTGGCTGTTTGCCGCGCCCGCGCTGGGCCTGCTGCTGGCCCGGCTGGCCCATGACGGCGCGCCGCTGGCGCCGCCCACGCTGATGGCGCTGGTCATGGGCGGCCTGCTGCTGGGCATGCTGAGCATCGCCGGCCGCCGGGCCGACCATGCGCGCCGGGTGCTGGCGGCGGCGCAGCGTGCCGAGCGCGACAGCGCGCGCGAGGTGCGCAACGCCCAGTCCCTGCTGCAGCAGGTGTTCGACCATGCCGGCCAGGGCATCAGCGTGTTTGACCGCCAGCACCGCCTGCTGGCCTGGAACGACCAGGTGGCCTGTCTGGCCGGCGTGGCGCCGGAGACCCTGCAGGTGGGCGTGCCGCTGGCCGACTGCGTGCGCAACGAGGCGCTGCAGCACGGCGGGCGCCCGCCGATTGACGCGGCCGAAGTGGCGCGGCGGGTGCGGGTGCTCACCAGCGCCGGGCCCGGCATCCTGCGCCAGCGGCGGCCCGACGGGCGCCTCATCGAGCTGCGCCACAACCCGCTGCCCGACGGTGGTGTGGTGCTGTTCCATGTCGACATCACCGAGCGCGAGGCCCGGCGCCGCGCAGCCGACGAGCAGCGCCGCGTGCTTGAACTGGTGCTGGAGCGCACTGCGCAGGGCTTCTGGTACATCGACAACGACCTGCGCACCACCGATGCCAACCCCGCCATGTGCCGCATGCTCGGGCTGGAGCGTGCACAGCTGCTGGGCCGCAGCATCTACGAATTCGTCGATGCCGAGAACCGGGCCATCTTCGAGCGCCACGTGGCGCTGCGCACCACCGGCCAGGCCGGCGGCTACGAGATTGCGCTGACCCGTGCCGACGGCCGCCAGGTGCACTGCTTCAACAACGCCACACCGGTGTTCGACGCCGCCGGCCGCAAGACCGGCGCGCTGGGCCTGTTCTCCGACATCAGCGCCCAGAAGGCCGCCGAGCTGCAGATCCGCCAGGCCAGCGAGGCGCTGGCGCTGAAGTCGCATGTGCTGTCGCTCACGCTCGACAGCCTGGTGCAGGGTGTGCTGAACGTCGACCCGGAAGGCCGCTGCACCGCCTGGAACCGCCGCTTCCTGGAACTGCTGCACTTTCCGCCCGAACTGATGGCCGGCCGGCCGCGGCTGGGCGACCTGCTGGACTGGCAGCTGCAGCACGGCGAGTTCGGCGACCAGCTCGAGCGCATGGACGACGAAGGCCGGCGCAGCGTGTCGCAGGCGCAGCAGGGCGCGCCGGCCACGTCGGGCCACCGCTACCGGCGGGTGCGTGCCGACGGCACGGTGCTGGACGTGGCCTCGCACTTCGCCGCCGACGGCAGCCTGGTGCGCACCTTCACCGATGTGACCGCCAGCGTGGCCGCCGAGCGCGCGCTGATCGCCGCCCGCGACGAGGCCGAGCGTGCGCGCGAAGAGGCCGAGGCCGCCAACCGTGCCAAGTCCGACTTCCTGTCTCGCATGTCGCACGAGCTGCGCACGCCGCTGAACGCCATCCTCGGCTTCGCCCAGCTGCTGCAGGCCGATGCCGACGATCCGCCCAGCGCCGGCCAGCGGCAGCGGCTGGACGCGCTGGTGCGCGGTGGCCAGCACCTGCTGGCGCTGATCAACGATGTGCTGGATGTCGCCCGCATCGAGGCCGGCAACTTGCAGCTGACGCTGGCGCCGGTGGACCTGGGGCGCCAGGTGCAGGACAGCCTGGCCCTGGTGCAGCCCATGGCCCAGGCGCGCGGCGTGCGCCTGCAGGGGCCCGACCTGCTGCAACCTGGCGGGCCGTGGGTGACGGCCGATGCCACGCGGCTGCGCCAGGTGCTGCTGAATCTGCTGTCCAACGCCATCAAGTTCAACCGCGATGCGGGCGAGGTGCAGGTGCGCTGGCAGGCCGACGCGGCACGGGTGCGGCTGGAGGTCGCCGATCAGGGGGCGGGCATCACGCCCGACCAGCTGCCGCGGCTGTTCCAGGCCTTCGAGCGGCTGGACATGGAAGGCGCGGTCGAGGGCACTGGCATCGGCCTGGCGCTGAGCCGCAGCCTGGTGGTGCTGATGCAGGGCCAGATCGGCGTGGACAGCACGCCCGGTGAGGGCAGCGTGTTCTGGGTGGCGTTGCCGGCCTGCGCTGCACCGCAGGCCGCGACTGCGGTCGCGGCGCCGGCTGCGCCTGCGGCCGGCCAGCCGCGCCAGCGCGACGTGCTCTACATCGAGGACAACGAGGTCAACCAGGTGCTGATGGAAGGCATGCTGGCGCACCGGCCCGCCATCGGTCTGCGCCTGGCGGCGCTGCCCGAGGCCGGGCTGGCCATGGCCGTCGCCCGGCGGCCCGACCTGGTGCTGCTGGACATCCAGCTGCCAGGCATCGATGGTTTCGAGGTGCTCAAGCGCCTGCGCCAGCTGCCGGCGCTGCAGCACACGCCGGTGGTGGCCGTCAGCGCCAACGCGATGCCCGACGACCTGGCCCAGGCGCGCGCTGCCGGCTTTGCCGACTACCTGA
>JAGOBT010000546.1 GCA_017999135.1 Burkholderiaceae bacterium | reverse complement strand
CAGCGCAGACATCAGCGCGGCCGTGCGGGACCAACTTCAACGCTGCGACACCTTGTTCGCCTCGCTGCGCACGTTGGCCACCGAGTTGCTGGCGCTGTCGATGCCCGACCCCCGATCCAAGGACACCCGGGCGAGGGCACGCGCCGTGCTCGACGCCGGCCCATTCAACACCACCTACTTCGCCAGTGCCGAACGCCGGCTGCCACAACTGCTCAAGCTGGTGGGCGCGGCCGATCTGGATGCAGCGCACGCTGCATGGTCAGCCACCCTGGCAGATGCAGCCACGCAGGCCTGGGCTGCCGCGCGCGGCATGCTCGGCAACTCAGCTGCCGCGCTGCGCGCCGATGCCATCACCCACGGCAGGTTCCTGGCGCTGACGCGCCCCCTGCGCCCGGCCATCACCACCCCGCCACAGGCCGAGGAGGCCACCACATGAGCGACTACACCGACGCCTTCGTCAGGCATCTGCTGGCGCTTCGCCAAGACCGCGGCGCCATGGCCGCCCTGCGGCGCAGCCTGGCCTTCGAGCCCGGCGCCTACCCACCGGCCTACCCGGCCGTGGAACGGTTCGCGGCCCGTGGACCCGACAGCGAAACGCAGCGACGGGCGCTCTACCTCAGCGCTGGGCTGTTCGCCTTGCACCCGGCACATGCACCCGGCCAGACCATCAGCGCGGCACTGGGCCAGGCCATGCGCCAACGCGACAGCGCGAGCATCGAGAAGCGCTTCATCGCCCTGCTGGCGGCAGATGCCGACAGCCTGCCCAACCATCTGCGGCAGACGGTCTCGCTGCTGGCTGCGCAAGGCATCGCCATCGACCATGCCGAGTTGCTGGATGACCTGGGGAGGCTGTTGCAGCGCTGGAACGAAGAGCAGCGCGACCGCGTCCGGCAACGCTGGGCGCGTGCCTTCTACCGCGCCGCCGATCCAACCGGCCATGTCCTGGCCACCGCCATTGAAGCGCCGCCGTCTGACCAGACGACCGACGCCTGATCACCCAAGGAGGAAACCATGAGCCTGTTCGTCGAATACCACCTGATCCAGAACTTCGTGCCGTCCAACCTGAACCGCGACGACACCGGTTCGCCCAAAGACGCCCTGTTCGGCGGCCACCGCCGGGCGCGGGTGAGCAGCCAGTGCTTCAAGCGCGCCATCCGCCTGCAAGCCGACACCGCCGGCGCGATTGCACCCGAAGACCGCAGCGTGCGAACCAAGAAGCTGCTTGACCTGTTGACCAGGAAGCTCAACGCGATGGGCCACGACGATCTGCAGCAGGCCGGCCAACGCATCGAAGTCGCTCTCAGTGCAGTGGGCCTGAAGCTGGATGACGAGGGCAAGACGGAGTACCTGTTGTTCCTGGGAGAACGCGAGATCGCCGCGCTCGCCGGTTTGGTGCACACCCATTGGGACGAGTTGGCCCCGCCTGCGGTGGCCGACGGCAAGGCCAAGAAGTCCAAGAAGGACGCCAAGGCCGACGCACCCGATGACGTGAAGAAGGCCGTGCGCAAGCTGTTTGATGGCGGCAAGGCGCTGGACGTGGCCTTGTTCGGCCGCATGTTGGCCGACCTGCCCGAGGCGAACCAGCACGCCGCCTGCCAGGTGGCACATGCCATCAGCACCCATCGGGTGGAGCGGGAGTTCGACTACTTCACTGCGGTCGATGACCTGGGCAGCGCCGACGAGACGGGCGCCGGCATGATCGGCCAGGTCGAATTCAACTCGGCCACCTTCTACCGCTATGCATCACTGGATGCGAACAAGCTGCAGAGCAACCTGCAAGGCGACCGCGACCTGACGCTGGCCGGCCTGCGCGCGTTCACGCAGGCGCTGGCATTGGCCATCCCCAGCGGCAAACAGAACACCTTTGCGGCCAACAACCCGCCCAGCTTCATCGGCGTGGTCCTGCGGCATGCCAGCCCGTTCAACCTGGCCAATGCCTATGAGAAGCCGATCTGGGCCGACCGGCAACAGACCGTCACGGCGCAATCGGTGCAGGCCATGGCAGCGCAGGAGCGCCAACTCGCCACCGCCTACGGCGACGCGCGTGACTGCTGGGCCATTCTGGATCTCACGGACGCCTGGCCGCAGGACTTGGGGGAACGGCAGGCCAGCCTGACCGCACTGACCGACTGGGTGGTTTCGCAGGTGGGCAACCGTCTCGGCACCACTGCCGGTGCTTGACCATGCCCACGCTGCTGCTGCGGCTGACAGGGCCGATGCAAAGCTGGGGCACCACCAGCCGGTTTGACGAGCGCGACACCCAGTTGGAGCCATCCAAGTCAGGCGTGGTGGGCCTGCTGTGCGCTGCGCTCGGCCGCGACCGTGCTGAGGCGGTGGACGACCTGGCCCGCCTGCGCATGGGGGTGCGTGTCGACCGTGAAGGCCTGTTGATGCGTGACTACCAGACGGCGACTGGCGTGCTCGTGGCCGCCGATGCCAAGCCAGACCTGGGGCGGACAGTTGTCAGCCCCCGCTTCTATCTGGCCGATGCCGCGTTTCTGGTGGGACTTGAAGGTCCGGACATGCTGGCGTTGGAGACGCTGAATCGCGCACTGCTGGCGCCGCACTGGCCCCTTTGCCTGGGCCGCAAGGCTCTGTTGCCTTCCATGCCGGTGAGCTTGGGCCGGGACAACGGCCTGACGCCAGAACCTTTGGAGGCGGCCTTGGCAGCGCACCCACGCATTGCCGCGCCGCGTGCCGAGCACCGGGGCCTGCCCGTGCGCTGGATGCTGGAGCACCCCAGCACGGGCGCACAGCGCCACGACCAACCCGTCGCGCCATTTGCCACACGCCGCTTCGGCCCGCGCTTTGTCCAATCCGGAGTTCTCGACCATGTACCTGAGCCAGCTCAAGCTGAACCCGACGCAGCCTGAGGCGCGGCGCGACCTGGGCGATGCCTACCAGATGCACCGCACGTTGGCGCGTGCCTTCGCGCCAGACGCGGCAAGCGCCGTGCCCCGCTTCCTGTGGCGTCTGGAACGTGAG
>JAGOBT010000062.1 GCA_017999135.1 Burkholderiaceae bacterium | reverse complement strand
CAGCGGCTGGTAGCGCTCGTAGTTCTTGAAGCGCGTCTTGATGATGCGCGCGCGGTCGAACAGATAAGCGTATTCCTCGGCGCGCAGATCCTTGAACTGCAGGTAGTGCTTCATCAGCGAGTACCCCGGTTTCATGAGGCCAGGAACTTGCGCACCAGCGGCACCAGGATGGCCACCATCTCGTCGGCCTCGGCGGCGCTCAGGATCAGCGGCGGCACCAGGCGGATCACGCTGTCGGCCGTCACGCTGAGCAGCAGGCCGGCGTCGGCCGCCTGACCCAGCAGAACGCCGCAGGGGCGGTCGAGCTCGATGCCGATCATCAGGCCCTGGCCGCGGATCTCGGTGACGCCGGCCACCCCGGCCAGCCCTTCGGCCAGGCCGGCCTGCAGGCGGGCGCCGACGGTGGCGGCGTTGGCCATCACGCCATCTTCTTCCATGATGCGCAGCGTCTCGATGCCGGCGCGCATGGACAGCGGGTTGCCGCCGAAGGTGGTGCCGTGGTTGCCGGGCTGCAGCACGTTGGCTGCGCGCGGGCCGGCCACGATGGCGCCGATCGGCACGCCCGAGCCCAGGCCCTTGGCCAGCGGCATCACATCGGGCTGGATGCCGGCCCACTGGTGGGCAAACCACTTGCCGGTGCGGCCGATGCCGCACTGCACTTCGTCGAGCATCAGCAGCCAGTCCTGCTGGTCGCAGATCTGGCGCAGGCCCTGCAGGATCTCGATGCGGGTGGGGTGGATGCCGCCTTCACCCTGAATGGTCTCCAGGAACACCGCCACCACATTGGGGTTGGTGCGGGCGACTTCGCGCACCGCGTCCAGGTTGTTCAGCGGCACGCGCACGAAGCCCTCGACCAGCGGGCCGAAGCCGGCCTGCACCTTGGGGTTGCCGGTGGCCGACAGCGTGGCGATCGACCGGCCATGGAAGGCCTTCTCGTAGACGATGATCTCGGGCCGCTCGATGCCCTTGTCATGGCCGAACTTGCGCGCGATCTTCAGCGCGCCTTCGTTGGCCTCCAGGCCGGTGGAGCAGAAGAAGGCCGCCTCCAGCCCCGACAGTTCACACAGTTTGGCCGCCAGCGTTTCCTGCATCGGCGCGGCGTAGTAGTTGCTGCAGTGCATCAGCTTGGCCACCTGGTCCTGCAACGCCGGCACCAGCTTGGGGTGGCCGTGGCCCAGGGTGTTGACGGCGATGCCGCCCAGGCCGTCCAGATACTGCTTGCCGTCGGTGTCCCAGACGCGGCAGCCTCGGCCGTGCGACAGCGCAAAGGGCAGTCGGCCGTAGGTGTTCATCACGTGGGAAGTCATCGCAGGGCTCCGAAAAGACGGCGGATCAAAGAAGAAGCCGGCGTGTTTTTCGCATGGTTCCCACCATGGCAAACCGCCGGCCCGGGGTTCGATTCTAAAGCGATGCACCTGACGTGCCGATGACCCGGAATCGTCCAGCCTCAAGGGGCCAACATGCTTGCTGCGCCGCAGCACTTCCACGGCACAATGCGGGGTTTCCCGGTGGCAGAGCCGGTGCCGGTGCGGCGTGTGCTGCGTCCGGTGGTGCTGCCCATCGGCTTTCCCGATCCAGCCCCTTCCCACCTGGCCCGCATGTCGACCGCCCCCAAACCGCGCGAATTCTTCATCCAGGGCGTCACCAAGGCCGGCAAGACCTTCCGGCCCAGCGACTGGTCGGAGCGGCTGGCGGGGGCGTTGTCGAGTTTCCGACCCAAGGGTTCGGGCATCGGCGCACACATCGGCTATTCGCCGTACTGCGTGCCGCGGGTGATCGACGGCATCAAGTGCGTGATCGTCAACGAGGCGCTGCGCGACCTGGAGCCGATGGCCTGGGACTTCGTCATGCACTTCGCGCGCGACAACGAACTGCAGGTGGTGGAAGCCTGCCTGATGCCTGAGCCACCCAAGCCGGATTGACGCGGCGGCGGCACCAAGCAAAAAGCCCGCTTGCGCGGGCTTTTCAGCGTGGGGCGGCAGCCTCTCAGGCGGCGGCGGACGCGGACAGCGCCTTGATCTTGGCAGCCAGGCGGCTCTTGTGGCGGGCGGCCTTGTTCTTGTGGAAGATGCCCTTGTCGGCGATCGAGTCGATCACGCTTTGTGCGTGCTTGAACAGCGCAGCGGGGGCAGCCTTGTCACCGGTGGGGGTGGCAGCCTTGTCCAGCGCCTTCTGCACGTTCTTGACCACCGTGCGGAACTTCGAACGCAGCGCGGTGTTGGCGGCGTTGATCTTCTCGTCCTGGCGGACGCGCTTGCGGCCCGAGGCCAGGCGAACGGTTTTCTTCTTGGCTTTGGAAGCGGTGGCCATGCTGGTGAGAATCCTGTGTCGAAGACGGTAGCGTGATCTGGCTGCCGGGCTTGGGATTGAAGGGTGGTTGAAAGCATTTCAGCCACCCATGCCGGGCAAAGACCGCGAGTATAGCATTCTGGATATGCTGCGGCCAAGTGCCACGCAGGTCGGTTTCTATAATGCGGAATCGGATGGGTTTGGCGGCACGCTGGCGGGCCGGGCCCCGCCTTCACTGCACCACCTGCCTGGCACGCCGCCCGCATGAATCTCTTCAAGGCCGCCTTCTCGGTTTCCGCCCTCACGCTGCTGTCGCGCATCACCGGCCTGGTGCGTGAACAGATCGGCGCGGCACTGTTCGGCACCTCGGCGATGATGGACGCGTTCCAGATCGCCTTCCGCATCCCCAATCTGCTGCGCCGGCTGTTTGCCGAGGGCGCGTTCTCGCAGGCCTTCGTGCCGTTGCTGGCGGCCACCCGGGCTGCCAACGGCGACGCCGCCACCCGTGATCTGGTCGACGCCGTGGCCACGGTGCTGGCCTGGGCGCTGCTGGTGGTGTGTGCGCTGGGCATCGTGGCCGCGCCGGTGCTGGTGTGGCTGCTGGCCTCGGGCTTCGACTCCGCCACCGAGAACGCCGCGGTGGTGATGACCCGCTGGATGTTCCCCTACATCGGCTTCATGTCGCTGGTGGCGCTGTCGTCGGGCGTGCTCAACACCTGGAAGCGCTTTGCCATTCCTGCGTTCACGCCCGTGCTGCTGAACCTGAGCGTGATCGGCGCCGCGCTGCTGCTGGTGCCGCCGCTGCGCCGCCACGGCGGGGAGCCGATCTACGCACTGGCCGCCGGCGTGATGCTGGGTGGCCTTCTGCAGATGGGCATCCAGGTGCCGGCGCTGCTGCGCATCGGCATGCTGCCCCGGTTCGGCCTGACGCCGGGCCGCCTGCTGGCGGCCTGGCACCACCCGGGCGTGCGCCAGATCCTGGCCAAGATGGGCCCGGCGCTGGTGGGCGTGTCGGTGGCGCAGATCTCGCTGATGATCAATTCGCAGATCGCCAGCCACATGGGCACCGGCGCGGTGTCCACCCTGGTGTATGCCGACCGGCTGATGGAGTTGCCCACCGCGCTGCTGGGCGTGGCGCTCGGCGTGGTGCTGACGCCGCAGATGTCGGCCGCGCGGGCGCAGGGCGACATGGTGGCCTATTCAGCGCTGCTCGATTGGGGCCTGCGCCTGGTGCTGATCCTGGCGCTGCCTTGCGCCGTGGCGCTGGCAGTGTTCGGCCAGCCGATGGTGGCGGTGCTGTTCCACCGTGGCGCCTTCGACGCCAACGCCGTGGCCATGACCACGCTGGCGGTGATGGGCTACGGCGCCGGCGTGATCGGCCTGGTCGGCGTGAAGGTGGCCGCCCCGGCGTATTACGCCCAGCAGGACATGGCCACGCCGATGCGCGTGGCCATCGGCGCGCTGGTGCTCACGCAAGTGCTCAATGCGGCGCTGATCGGCGGGCTGGGCATGGGCGTGGCGGCGCTGGCGCTGTCGATCGGCCTGGCGGCCAATGCCAATGCCGGCGCACTGGTGTGGGGCCTGAAGCGCCGCGGCAGCTACCAGCCGGCGGCGGGCTGGGGTGCGCTGGTGCTGAAGGTGGTGCTGGCCAGCGCGGTCATGGGCGCCGGCATGGCCTGGGCGGCGCGCCGCTTCGACTGGCTGGCCATGGGCGCGCATGAACTGCTGCGCGCCGGGGCCATGGCGCTGGCGCTGGCGCTGTCGGCGGCGGTGTACTTCGGCGTGCTGGCGGCGCTGGGCGTGCCGCTGCGCAGCCTGGTGCGCAAGCACTGATGGGCCACATGGCTGCGCCGGGCCTAGACTTGCACGCATGAAGCATCTGCAGATCGCCGCGCCGTCCAGGCTGGCCTACTTCGGCAGCCTGGTGGCCGAGGATGCCGGCTTCGCGCTGCTGGAGGCGGCCATCTGCGTGGCCCAGGACGACACGCCCGGGCTCGACCCGCAGGCGGTGCTGGGCGAGATCGACCGCCTGGCCGGCAAGCTCAAGGCGCGGCTGCCGGCCGACACGCCGCCGCTGCGCAGGCTGCGGGCGCTGAACCAGTACTTCTTCGTCGAACTGGGCTTCGCCGGCAACCTGAACAACTACTACGACCGCCGCAACAGCCACATCCACGAGGTGCTGGCCACGCGGCGCGGCATTCCGATCACGCTGGCGCTGATCTACATCGAGATCGCCGGCCAGCTGGGCCTGAAGGCACACGGCGTGTCGTTCCCCGGGCACTTTTTGGTCAAGCTGCGCATGCCGCAGGGCGAGGTGGTGATTGACCCGTTCAATGGCCGGTCGCTGTCGCGCGAGGCGCTGGACGAGCGGCTGCAGCCCTACCGCGCCCGCCACGGGCTCGAAGGCGACTTCGAGACGCCGCTGGGCCTGTTCCTGCAGGCGGCACCGCCACGTGACATCCTGGCGCGGCTGCTGCACAACCTGAAGGAGATCCACCGCAGCCAGGAGGACTGGCCGCGCCTGCTGGCGGTGCAGCAGCGCCTGGTGCTGCTGCTGCCGCACGCGGTGGAAGAACTGCGCGACCGCGGCCTGACCTGGGCCGAACTCGGCCGCCCGGCCGAGGCCGCCGACGACCTGGCGGCCTACCTGGCCGCGCGGCCCGATGCCGACGATGCCGCCGCCCTGCGCGAACGGCTGGCCGAACTGCGCCGCCATGGCGCACCGCGGCTGCATTGACACCGGCTCCTACAATCGTGGGTTTGACCGCAGGCCACTGCGGCCGCAGGCGGCGCCCCACGTGCCGCCCAGGCAAACACTGCCGATGACCCTGTCGCCCGCCCAACGCCAAACCCTCACCTGGACCGCCCTGGCCGCACTGGCTGCGCTGGCGCTGTGGGCGCTGGCGCCGGTGCTCACGCCGTTCGTGGTGGCGGCCGTGCTGGCCTATGCGCTGCACCCGCTGGTCGAGCACCTGGCGGCCCGCCGCTGGCCGCGGGTGCTGGCGGTGTTGCTGGTCGAAGGGCTGGCACTGCTGGGCCTGGTGGCGGTGGTGCTGCTGATCGTGCCCGTGATGGCCAAGGAGCTGCCGCTGCTCAAGGCGCAGGTGCCGGTGCTGCTGGACCGGTTGAATGCCACCGTCAACCCGCTGCTGGCGCGTGTGGGGGTCGACTTCACGCTCGATGTGGCCAGCATCAAGGCCTGGCTCACCCAGCTGATGGACGCCAACATGGACGGCTGGCTGTCGGCCGCGCTGGCCTCGGCCCGCATTGGCGGCAGCGTGCTGCTGTCGCTGCTGGGCAACGCCATCCTGGTGCCGGTGGTGCTGTTCTACCTGCTGATCGACTGGCCGCAGCTGGTGCAGCGGGTGCAGGGCCTGGTGCCGCCGCGGGCGCGCGATGTGGTGCGCAGCTTCTTCGGCGACTGCGACGCCGTGCTGGGCCAGTACCTGCGTGGCCAGTTGCTGGTGATGGTGGTGCTGGCGGCTTACTACGCCATCGCGCTGGCACTGGTCGGTTTTGATCTGGCGCTGCCGATCGGCGTGTTCACCGGTCTGGCGGTGGCCATTCCCTATGTGGGCTTCGGCCTGGGCCTGGCGCTGGCGCTGCTGGCCGCGCTGCTGCAGTTCGCCAGCCTGGGCGGCGTGATGCTGGTGGCGGCCGTCTACGCCCTGGGCCAGTTGCTCGAAAGCTTCGTGCTGACCCCGCGCCTGGTGGGTGAGCGCATCGGCCTGGGGCCGCTGGCCGTCATCTTTGCGCTGATGGCCTTCGGCCAGTTGTTCGGCTTCGTCGGCGTGCTGGTGGCGCTGCCGGCCAGCGCGGTGGCCCTGGTGGCCTTGCGCCGGGCGCTGGTGGCCTACCGCAGCAGCCAGCTGTTCACCGGGTGAGGGCAGGGCGATGAAGCAACTGCCGCTGCCCATGCACCTGCCCGCCCGGGATGGTTTCGACGCCCTGGTGGTCGGCCGCAACGACCATGCGGTGGCCCACCTGCGTGGCCTGCTGCCGGGTGCCGGCGTGGCCGCGCCGGTGTACCTGTGGGGTGGCGCCGGCAGCGGCAAGACGCGCCTGCTGCGGGCGCTGGCCTGGCAGCACCAGGCGCAGGGCGAGCGCATCGGCTGGTTCGACGCCGCCGACGCGTTGCCCTGGCTGCTGGACGAAGCCTGGAGCCTGGTGCTGGTCGACCGCTGCGAGGCGCTGGATGCCGACCACCAGCAGGCCGCGTTTGCGCTGTTTGTCGAGGCCGGCACGCACGGCGTGCAGTGGGCGGCGGCCGGCCGCCTGCCGCCGGTGGACCTGCCGGTGCGCGACGATCTGCGCACCCGCCTGGGCTGGGGCCATGTGTTCGCGCTGCAGCCGCTGGCCGAGGACGAGACCCGCGCCGCCCTGCGCCGCGAGGCCGACCGCCGCGGCATCCTGCTGCCCGACGAGGTGATCGCCTACCTGCTGACCCGCCATGAGCGCGACATGGTGCACCTGATGGCCGTGCTCGACCGGCTCGACGGCTTCTCGCTGGCCGAGAAGCGCCACATCACCGTGCCCCTGCTCAAGAAGATGATGGCCGAACACACGCCCACCCCCGCCCCATGACACGCCTGGCCTTGTTCGACCTCGACGGCACGCTGATTCCCGGCGACAGCGACCATGCCTTCGGTGAATTCATGGTGCAGCTGGGCTGGGTGGATGCCGAGGCCCACCGCCGCGCCAACGATGCCTTCTATGCGCAGTACCAGGCCGGCACGCTGGACATCGACGCCTACATCGCCTTCACCACCGGTGCCTGGCGGGCGCGGCCGCTGGCCGAGCAGGCGGCGGCCAGCCGGCGCTTCATCACCGAGGTGATGCAGCCGCAGCTGCTGCAACCCGCCTTCGACCTGCTGCGCCATCACCAGCAGGCGGGTGACCTGGTGGCCATCGTCACCGCCACCAACGAGTTCATCACCCGGCCGATTGCCGATGCCCTGGGCGTGCCGCATCTGCTGGCCGTGCGCCTGCAGCGCGACGCGCAGGGCCGCGCCACCGGCCGCATCGACGGCGTGCCGTCATTCCGCGAGGGCAAGATCGCCCGCGTGCACCAGTGGCTGGCCGAACAGGGACACACGCTGTCCGACTTCGACGCCAGCATCTTCTACAGCGATTCCACCAACGACCTGCCGCTGCTCGAGCTGGTGAGCGAACCGGTGGCCACCAATCCCAGCCCGGCGCTCGAAGCGATCGCCCTGCAGCGCGGCTGGCGCATCCTGAGGTTGTTTCCATGATCAAGAAATTCATCAGCCGTCTGCTGGGCAAGGGCGCCACCGCGGCGGCCCCGGCCGACACCCCCACGGGGGCCCCGGCTGCACCTGCTGCGCCGGCCTCGGCGGCCGCGCCTGCCGCCGCCCCCAGCGGGGGCATCCCCACCGGCACGCGGGTGGAGGTGCCGGTCAGCGCGCACGGCATCGACCCCAAGCTGGTCGACGACCGGGCCATCAATGTGGTGCGCACCCTGCAACGCGCCGGCTTCGAGGCCTATGTGGTGGGTGGCGCGGTGCGCGACCTGCTGGTGGGCCTGCGGCCGAAGGACTTCGACGTGGCCACCAATGCCACGCCCGAGCAGGTGAAGGGGCTGTTCCGCCGCGCCTTCATCATCGGCCGGCGCTTCCGCATCGTGCACGTGATCCACGGCCGCGGTCGCGACCATGAGGTGATCGAGGTGTCGACCTTCCGCGCCTACATGGACAACAGCGAGGCCACGCAGGTCGAGGGCAACGAGAAGACCAGCAAGGCCGCACTGGCCGGCAGCGCCCATGCGGTGGACGCCAGCGGCCGGGTGCTGCGCGACAACGTCTGGGGCCCGCAGGTGGAAGACGCCGCGCGGCGCGACTTCACCGTCAACGCGATGTACTACGACCCCGAGAGCCAGGTGGTGGTCGATTACCACCACGGCCTGGCCGACGTGAAGAAGAAGCTGCTGCGCCTGATCGGCGACCCGCTCACCCGCTACCGCGAAGACCCGGTGCGCATCATCCGCGCGGTGCGCTTCATGGCCAAGCTGGGCTTCACGCTCGAGAAGAAGACCGCCGCGCCGATCGCCGAGACGGTGCCGCTGCTGGCCAACGTGCCCATCTCGCGCATGTTCGACGAGATGGTCAAGCTGCTGCAGACCGGCCATGCGCTGGCCAGCGTCGAATCGTTGAAGGCGCTGGGCCTGCACCGCGGCGTGTTCCCGGTGCTGGACGCGGTGTTCGACGAAAGCCGCAGCACGGCCGAAGAATTCGCCCGCCAGCAGGCCTTCATCCGCCAGGCGCTGCAAGACACCGACCGCCGCGTGGGCGAAGGCAAGCCGGTGGCGCCCAGCTTCCTGCTGGCCTGCCTGCTGTGGCATGACGTACTGGCCGGCTGGCGCAAGAACCAGGCGGCGGGCGAGCACCCGGCGCCGGCGCTGCAACAGGCCATCGACGCGGTGTTCGACGCCCGCATCGGCGACATCAGCGGCCGCGGCAAGCTGGGCGCCGACATGCGCGAGATCTGGATGATGCAGCCGCGGCTGGAACGCCGGCAGGCCAACACCGCGCTGACGATGATCGAGCAGCCGCGCTTCCGCGCGGGCTTCGACTTCCTGCGGCTGCGTGCCGACGTGGGTGAGGCGCCGGTGGAATTGGCCGAGTGGTGGGAAGACTTCTCGATGGGCAGCGACGACGAGCGCGAAGCCCTGCTGGCCGCCGTGCGCGAAGCCCAGCGCGGCGGTCCGCGCAAGGGCCACGCGCGTGGTGCGAAGCCACCCGCTGGCGCTGCCGCCACGGGCGACAGCGACGGCCCGCCTGCCGACAGCGACGCCGATGACGGCCGGGACGCCGAAGACCCCGGCGCCAACGCCAGCGGCGACGGCGCTGAAGAAGCGGCCGGCGGCGCGCCGGCCCGCAAGCGCCGGCGCCGGCGGCGCAAGCCGGGCGGTGCAGGCGCTGGTGGTGCAGCCATCGAGCCCGCTGCGCCAGCAGGCGACGGCGGCTGACCGGGCCGGCGGCCGCCTTCCCCGCGCAGGCCATGTCCGGTGGCGCGCTGTGCCATGTCGGCCTGGGGGCCAACCTGGGTGACGCGCCCGCCACGCTGCGGGCTGCAGTGCGGGCCCTGGCGGCGTGCCCAGGCTGCAACGTGCGGCAGGTGTCGTCGCTCTACCGCAGCGCGCCGGTGGATGCCTCCGGCCCTGACTTCTTCAACGCCGTGCTGGCGCTGCACACCCATCTGGCGCCGCTGGCGCTGCTGGATGCGCTGCAGGCCATCGAGCAGCGGTTCGGCCGCGAGCGGCCGTACCCGAACGCGCCGCGCACGCTCGACCTGGACCTGCTGCTGATCGGTGACCTGGTGTTGCACACGCCGCGCCTGACGCTGCCGCACCCACGGTTGCACCTGCGCGCCTTCGTCCTGCAGCCGCTGCTGGAACTGGCGCCCGACCTGTGCGCGCCAGGCCTGGGACCGCTGGCCGCGCACCTGGGCGCCACCGCCGGCCAGCGCCTGCAGCGGCTGGGGCCGGTGGAGCCCCCGCCTACAATGCCTTCGTGACAGGCTGGTGACGGTCTGATGACATGTTCGGGCGCCGATTTGCGCCTGTTCTCCCTGGAGACCACCCCATGCTGTTCGGCAAGCTGCTGCCGCGCGAAGGCAATTTCTTCGAGATGTTCAATGAGCACGGCAAGCACATTGCCGATGGTGCCCGTGCCTTCCAGTCGATGGTGCAGAACTACAGCGACGAGGCCCTGCGCGCCAAGTACGGCGCCGAGGTCGACCACGCCGAAAAGCAGGCCGACCGCATCACCGCCGAGGTGAACCGCCTGCTGCACAAGACCTTCATCACCCCGATCGACCGCGAGCAGATCCACGGCCTGATCAACGCGATGGACGACATCCTCGACCTGCTGCAGGACAGCAGCGAAGTGATGTCGCTCTACGACCTGAAGAACGTCAGCGACGACGTGCTGCGCCTGGGTGAGATCTCGGTGAAGTGCTGCGAGCGTGTGCAGCATGTGGTGAGCCTGCTGCCCCAGCTGAGCAAGGCCAGCGTGGCCGAGGCGGCGCTGAAGACCTGCGAGGAGATCGACCGCCTGGAAAGCGATGCCGACCGGGTGATGCGCAGCGCGATGAGCAAGCTGTTCCGCGACAACATCGAGGTGCGCGAGCTGATCAAGCTGAAGGCGGTGTACGAGCACCTGGAAAGCATCTCCGACCGCTGCGAGGACGTGGCCAACATCGTTGAGGGCATCGTCCTCGAGAACTCCTGATCGGCCGGGCAGTCTTTCATGGACTCCTTGCAGATCAGCTTCTGGGTCGTGGCGCTGCTCGTCGTGCTGGCGATCGCCTTCGACTTCATGAACGGCTTCCACGACGCGGCCAATTCCATCGCCACCGTCGTCTCCACCGGCGTGCTCAAGCCGCAGCAGGCGGTGGCGTTTGCCGCGTTCTTCAACGTGGTGGCCATCTTCGTCTTCCACCTCACGGTGGCGGCCACCATCGGCAAGGGCATCGCCGACCCCGGTGTGATCGACCACCACGTGGTGTTCGGTGCGCTGATCGGCGCCATCACCTGGAACGTGATCACCTGGTGGTATGGCATCCCCAGCAGCAGCTCGCATGCGCTGATCGGCGGCATCGTCGGCGCGGTCATCGCCAAGGCAGGCACCAGCAAGCTGATCGCCGCTGGCGTGATCAAGGTGGTGGCCTTCATCTTCGTGTCGCCACTGCTGGGCTTCACTCTGGGG
>JAGOBT010000545.1 GCA_017999135.1 Burkholderiaceae bacterium | reverse complement strand
ACGGCCACTTCGACATGGCGGCCTACAGCAACTACTTCGCCGGCAAGCTGAGCGACCAGAGCTACAGCGAGGACGAGCTGGCGATGGCGCTGTCGGGCTTGCCCTCCGTGCCGGCTTGACGGCCTGATCCAGACCAGCGGCGCCCCCTGAGCAGGGGATGCCGAACCCCGGCGTTGCAACGCTCTTGCAACGCCCCGCATGGGACAACCCGGGCACCCGCAGCGCTGTTGCTGCGGCGCCGACCGGATGTCGCCATGCCCCGTACCACCGCCGCCCTGAAACCCACCCCTGCCCTCCGGCGCCGGCTGCCCTGGGTTGGCGCTGCCCTGGCGGGCCTGCTGGCCGCCCCGGCGGCCTGGGCGGGCTTCACAGTCAGCAACGTGCATCCCTGGCTGGATGACGGCAACGACCCGCTGTTCCTCAACGGCCCGTTCGATCCTGCGCCTGATGTGCCGGTGACGGGTTCGGGCGTGAACGCGCAGGCGCGTTACTTCGAGACCCGCAAGACACAGTTGCCCACCCTGGATGGCACGCTGCTGATCCTGAACGAATCGGCTGACTCGGGCTGGAACATCACCACAGGGCCGGGCCAGGTGGTCAATGCCATCGCCTCGCTGGACGTCGAAGACTTCAACGGCCAATTCCCTGCCGTGGCTCGCACCACGCTGTTCAAGAACCACGTCTACGCTGGCTCTGAGCGGAAGATCTCGTTCCACAACAGCGGCCCGGTCACTTACGGCGGCGTCGACTATGCAGCGGGCGCGTTGTTCAAGAACAGCGGCAGTTTCGCCATGTCCAATCCACACTGGTACGACGCCTGGACCGCAGACCAGCAGGAGGTGGCCACCCTGGAGCTGGCCGTGGACGGTCAGTTGCGCAAGTCCACCAACCCCTGTGCGGCACAGCTCTGCGGCGTGGCCTTTCCGCCTGGCACCGACACGGCCGGGCCGGCCGCTCCCACGGCCCGTTTTGCGGCCGGCATCGTGGTCTACGACATGGACCACGTCATGCCCTGCGGTTTTGGCACCCAGTACTGGTGCGGCCGGCCCTCCGCCTTTCCAGTGGCCTACATGGCCCTGGCCTACAAGGCCGACGCGGCGGACCCCGACACCTTGTCGCTGGACACCGTGCTGACAGCCAGTTTCGAGGCCCAGGTCGGCCACCGCTACCTGGCCTTGGGCAGCATGTCGGCTGAAAGCTCGAACGGCAGCCTGGTCGACTTCTACAACACCGCGAGCCTGCGGGTCTCGGCGCCCGCGGGCACGCTGTTCTCCGACGGCCTGGGCGGCGGCGACCTGGGCCTGCACTTCGCCCAGGCCGTGCCCGAGCCGGCCACGCTGGCGCTGTGGGCCGCGGGCCTGCTGGGCCTGGCCCTGCGCCTGCCCCGCCGTCGCCCATGACCACACCCTGTCACCCCAATCCCATGCACACTGTCCGCCACATCCTGCACCGCACCGCGCTGGCCGCGCTGATCGCCTGCACTGCGGTGCCGTTCGCCCATGCCGGGCTCACCGTCACCCAGATGCAGCCAGGCGACGACGGCGTGCTGCGTTCGATCCGCACCGGCGCGCTCGACCAGCACTGGTGGGCCCTGACCCCCGGCAACGGCGCCATGGCGCAGGCGCGTTTCGTCGAGACCCGTGTGTCCCAGCTGATCGACCCGGCCAGCCAGGGGCTGGAACTGCTGCACCAGGTGGCCGACTCCGGCTGGGTCACCACGGCGCAGCGGGGCGCTTCAGCCAACGCGGCCGCATCGATCCAGCGCACGCCGGTCGACCCGTCCACCTTCCTGCACCCCGCCAGCGCCAGCGCCTCGCTCTGGGGCAACCATGTGCGCGCCGTCACCGCCCAGCAGCTGGCGATGGAGAACGATGTCGGCGCCAGGGTCGGCGGGCACGACTACCCGGCCTACAACATCTTCCTGACCGGCGGGCAGCGCGCCAGCGCCCGCTCGGCCTGGTACGACACCTGGGTGGCGGATGGCAGCAGCAGCCACCCGCTGACGGTGCGGCTCGACGGCAGCTTCGGCCACGACCAACCTTGCCTGGTCCAAGCCTGCGGGCTGATCATTCCGCCGGGCATCACGTCGATCGACACCCGCAGCCCGGGCATGGCATTCGAGGCCAGCTTCACCGTGCTGGACCCGGACACGTGGGTGAGCTGCGACGACGCCGACGCCTGCGGCATCACCGGCCCGCGCCCCAAGGCCGTGGCCCACTTGACCGCCGCATACAGCCAGGACGACAACGACAGCTTTCCGCTGTTCCACGACACCACCCGCATCCTGGACTTCCAGCCCATGGCCGGCCACCGCTACCTGGCCATCGGCCTGATGGAGGCGCACGCAGAGAACGGCGGCCTGGTTCGCTTCGACAACAGTTTCCGGCTGGTGGGCGTGGGCGGTACGGCGGGCGGGCTGCGGTCGTCGGCCCTGGGCGGGGGCGATCTGGTCGCGCACTTCCAGTCGCCGGTGCCCGAGCCTGGCACCGCCTTGCTGTGGGCAGCTGGTCTGGCTGGCTGGCGCGACGGCGCCGCGTTTGCATCGCCTGACGCCACGCCCGAAGCCACGCCGGGCTGCGCACGCCTGACGCGTCGCCACACCCGCCCCCCCCAAGGCCGGGTGCCCGACCGCCCGCGCCGCGCTGGCATCACGCGAGGATGTTGTCGCTCCGCCTGCTGGGGCCGGTCAGCCTGCTGCGGGACGGCCAGCCACTGCCCCTGCCCACCCACAAGGCGCAGGCGCTGCTGCTGCTGGCCTTGGGCGGGCCCAGCCACCGGGCGCGGCTGGCCACCTGGCTGTGGCCGCTGACCGACGACAGCGCCAGCCGGCGCAACCTGCGCCGTGAACTGGCCCGCCTGCGCGACGCCGGTGCCGGCGACGCGCTGCTCACCCAAGGCGAGGTGCTGACGCTGGCGCCCGGCGTGCAGTGCGACGCCCTGGCCTTTGCCACCCTGGCCGACGCCGGCCAGGCCACCCAGGCGCTGGCCCTG
>JAGOBT010000544.1 GCA_017999135.1 Burkholderiaceae bacterium | reverse complement strand
CGGCTGGCCTGCGTGGTGGCCGGCATGGACGACTTCATCGCCAAGCCGCTGGATGTGGGCCTGCTCTATGCCACCTTGCTGAAGTGGCTGGACGCCACCGCGCCGGCCCAGGCGCCTGCCGCCCCCCTGGCGGCCCACAGCCCGGCGCAGCCCGCGGCTGCGGCAGCGCTGCCGGCCGGCGGTGTGGTGCAGCAGCTGGCCGCGGTGCCGGGGCTGGACCTGGCGCGTGGCCTGGCGCTGCTGCGCGGCAACACCGGCAAGTACGTCGGCCTGCTGCAGCGCTTCAGCGACTGGCATGCGATGGACGTGACCCGCATGGCGCAGGGCCTGCAGCGCGGCGACATGGCCCAGGTGCGGCAACTGGCCCATGCCTTGTACGGTGCGGCGGCCACGCTGGGGGCCGACGCCATTGCCAACGCCGCCCGCCAGCTGGAACATGCCGACGCTGCCACACCCGCCGGCCTGGCCGAGCAGCAGGCCGCGCTGGCGGCCTTGCGTGCCGGCCTGGACGACCTGGCCCGCGCCCTGGCTGGCGACCTGGCCAGCGCCCTGACCCCGTTGCCCGAGGTTGCCGCCGCGCCGGCTTGAGCAGGCCTGCTGCGCGGCCTGCGCCGCCTGAGCCGCCCGGGGGCGGTCAGCACTCGACGATGTTCACCGCCAGGCCGCCACGCGCGGTTTCCTTGTACTTGGTCAGCATGTCGGCGCCGGTCTCGCGCATGGTCTTGATCACCTGATCCAGGCTGACGAAGTGGCTGCCGTCGCCGCGCAGCGCCATGCGGGCGGCGTTGATGGCCTTGACCGACGCAATGGCATTGCGCTCGATGCAGGGGATCTGCACCAGCCCGCCCACCGGATCGCAAGTGAGGCCCAGGTGGTGTTCCATGCCGATCTCGGCGGCGTTCTCCACCTGTGCCGGCGTGCCGCCCAGCACTGCGCACAGCGCACCGGCGGCCATGCTGCAGGCCACGCCCACCTCGCCCTGGCAGCCCACCTCGGCGCCACTGATGCTGGCGTTCTCCTTGTAGAGCAGGCCGATGGCCGCGGCGGTGAGCAGGAAGTCGGTGACGCCGACCTCGGTCGCCTGCGGAACGAAGCGCGTGTAGTAGTGCAGCACCGCCGGCACGATGCCGGCCGCGCCGTTGGTGGGCGCAGTGACCACGCGGCCGCCGGCGGCGTTCTCCTCGTTCACCGCCAGGGCGTACAGGTTCACCCAGTCGAGCACCTGCAGCGGGTCGCCGGCCGGCGCCGGGCCGCCCCAAGGCGGCCGATTCCCCTCGGGGGACGACGCACGCTGGCGTGCGTCAAGGGGCCCAAAGATTCCTTGTTCGGGGTTGGCGCACAGGGCGCGGTGCAGTGCGGCGGCGCGGCGCTTGACCTGGAAGCCGCCGGGCAGCGTGCCATCGGTGCGGCAGCCGCGGGCCACGCAGTCCTGCATCACCTGCCAGATCTGCAGCAGGCCGGCGTCGATCTCGGCGTTGGTGCGCCAGTGCTGTTCATTGCGGCGCATCAGGCCGGCGATGCTGGTCTGTTCACGCGTGCACAACGCCAGCAGCTCGGCGCCGCTGTGGAACGGCAGCGGCAGCGCGGTGGTGTCGGGGGCGATCACCTTCTGCCGCGCGCCATCGGCGGCCACCTCGTCGCTGACCACGAAGCCCCCGCCCACCGAGTAGTAGCAGCGCTCGGCCAGCAGCGCACCGGCCGCATCCCAGGCCTGCAGGCGCATGCCGTTGGCATGGAAGGGCAGGGTCTCGCGGCGCCAGAATTTCAGGTCGGTCTTCTCGTCGAAGCCGATGGTCGGGCCGCCGGGCAGGGCCAGGGCCTTGGCTTGCCGCACCTGGCGCAGCAGGCCGGGCACGGCCTCCACGTCCACCGTGTCGGGTGCCTCGCCCAGCAGGCCCAGCAGCACCGCCTTGTCGCTGCCATGGCCCTTGCCGGTGGCGCCCAGGCTGCCGTACAGGTGGCAGGCCACCCGCGCCACCGCCGGCAGCTGCCCGTCATGCGCCAGCCGCTGCACGAACAGCCGCGCCGCCCGCATCGGCCCCACGGTGTGGCTGCTGCTCGGGCCGATGCCGATCTTGAAGAGGTCGAAGACCGAGACGGCCATGGTGGCTGGGCGTCGGCAGTGGTGCGGGCGCGACGCGTCAGCGAACGCGCTGAATGTCGAAGCCCTGCAACGCGTCCCAGGCGCGGTCGGCCGTGACGACCGGCGCGCCATGCGCCTGCGCCAGGGCCAGGCAGCAGCGATCGCCCAACGACAAGCCCAGGGCCCGTGTTGTCGTGCGCAGCACGGCGGCCTGGTGCGCCTGCTGCTGCGTGAGGGCCACCACCTTCAACGGCAATTCCTCGGCCACGGTGGCCATCTCGTCGGTGGTCAGTCCACGGTCGAGCAGCTTGGACAGCACCTCGACCTGGTTGACGCTGCTGATCAGCGCGTCGTCCTCTTCAAGCCAGCGCCGGGCCTGCTCTGCGCCGGGCTCGTCGAAGAGGATGGCCAACACCGCCGACGCGTCGAACACCTTCATTCCCGCTCAGCCTCGGCCCGCTTTTCGGCAATGAAGTCGTCGACCACACGCACGCCGGGCTGCTTGTACTTGGCGACGATGGCCTGGGCCCGCCGGATGCCCTCGCGGCGCGAAATGATCCGCAGCTCGCCATTCACCACGGACAGCCGCAGTGGCTCGTCGGCCTGGAGGCCCAGGGCCTGGCGCATCTCGGCCGGGATCAGCACCCGCCCTTCCTTGCTGAGACGGGCATTCACAGCAAGTGTCATGGCAATTTCCTTCAGGCTGTACGGATCCGGAGATTCTGACAAATCAGCCCGGACCGTGCAAGGTTTGCTCAAATTGCCAGCATGGCGCGGCTAGTCCGCGTAGTCACTGACCGGGATGCAGCTGCAGCTGAGGTTGCGGTCGCCCCAGACGTTGTCGACCCGGCCGACCGGCGCCCAGTACTTGCCGGCTTTCAGCGATGCCAGCGGATAAGCCGCCTCGCCGC
>JAGOBT010000543.1 GCA_017999135.1 Burkholderiaceae bacterium | reverse complement strand
GCTGGTCCACAGCAGGCCGCGGGTGGTGGGGCTCCAGTGCTGGCTGCGCCGCGCCAGCGCCTGCTGGTAGCGGGACAAGATCGTGAAAGGCATCAGGAGCGGGCGTGCGGGCAGGCTGCAGTCTGGACAGCTGTCGAGCGTCACCGCCACCGGGCGGCCCGGCTGTCATGCCTGCGACACGCGCCGCGCCCGTGCCCTGTGCACGCTTGCGGTTGCGCAACCTGCCAACGCCCGGAGCCCAGATGACCGCATCGACACCGCTGAACCTTGGCTTCATCGGCCTGGGCGTGATGGGCGCGCCCATGGCCGGCCACCTGGCCGCCGCCGGCCACCGGCTGACCCTGCTGGACGCCGACACCGCCGTGGCCCGCCAGGTGGCTGACCGCCTGGGTGCGGGTGCGCGGCTGGCCACCACCCCGGCCGAGGTGGCGGCGCACAGCGACATCATCCTCACCATGCTGCCGCATGGCGGCGTGGTGCAGCAGGTGGCGCTGGGCGATGCCGGCCTGGTGCACGGGCTGCGGCCCGGGGCGCTGCTGCTGGATTGCTCGTCGGCCGAGCCCTGGCTGACCGAGGCCACGGCCGCCGCCCTGGCCGCGCACGGGGCGACGATGGTCGACGCGCCGGTGTCGGGCGCCGCCTGGGGCGCGGCCGAGGCCAACCTGGTGTTCATGGTCGGCGGTGCCGCAGCCGACCTGGCCCGCGTGCGCCCGCTGCTCGATGTGATGGGCCGCGCGGTGTTCCATCTGGGCGGCCTGGGCGCCGGCCATGCGATGAAGTGCATCAACAACCTGATCACCGCGCTCACCTTCAGCGCCACCGCCGAGGGCCTGGTGATCGGCAAGCGCTACGGGCTGGACCCGGCGGCCATGGTCGACGTGCTGAACGCCAGCACTGGCCAGAGCTGGATCACGCAGAACCACATCCGCCAGCGCATCCTCAGCCGCACCTTCGACGATCCGTTCAAGCTGGCGCTGATGCGCAAGGACATGGGCATCGCCTGTGCCCTGGCGCGCGAGACCGGCACCGCCGCGCCCCTGGCCGGCCTGGGCCAGCAGCTGTGGCAGGCGGCCGAGCATGCGGCCAGCCCCGAGGCCAGCGTCAGCGAGCTGGTGCGCTGGGTCGAGCAGCTCAGCGGCACTGCCATCACACCTGGCGCGGGGCCGCGCCAGGCCGCTGGCTGACCGTCGCTGGCTGACCGCCGCCCGCGGGCCCGTCAGGGCAGCGGGATGTCGGGGTGGGCCAGCGCGTTCTGGCGGCGTGTCAGGTCCCAGCGGAAGAACTGCACCACCTCGTCCTGGCGGGCCAGCGCGTCGGCCTCGCCCAGGGCCATCAGCTCCTGGGTGAACGGGGGCTCGAACAGCAGGTAGCTGGCCAGTGCGGCGCCCCGCGGTGCGCCCTGCGCTGCAGCGGCCGCATCCCCCGCGCCGCCGCGCAGCAGCGCCTGCACCGGCTTGGGCAGGCAGCCGAAGTGGCGCGCGGCGATGTCGTCGATGCGTTGGCTGGGCGCGATCACCAGCGATTCCAGCGGCCGCAGCGGCGTGTCGTGCCGGGCGCTGTCGGGCAGCAGGGCCAGCGTGCGGTTGATGCGCTGCATGCGCTCGATGTCGACCGCCAGCGCGTCCAGGAAGATGCTGGCCATCGCATGGCCGGCCACCTGGGCCAGCGTGGGCGGTGCCTCGTCGGGCGGCGGCTGCACCGGCGGGCCGTGCATGCGGCCGGCGCCGATGATCAGCAGCCGTTCGGCACCCAGGTGGATGGCCGGCGACAGCGGCGCCGTCTGCCGCATCGAGCCGTCGCCGTACCAGCCGGCCTGTCCTTCGCCGTCCACCCGCGTGGGCGGAAAGATGAACGGAATGGCCGACGACGCCAGCAGGTGCTGCTGTGTGATGGCCGTGGGCACGGCGATGCGCTGCTGGCGCAGCCACGGGGCCACCGGCCGGGCCATGTTGTAGAAGGTGACATGCTCGCCGGTGCTGTAGCGCGACGCGGTGACCGCCAGCCCGTGCAGCTGGCGCTGCGCCAGCAGGGTCGGCAGCCGCTCCAGCGGCACCAGGCGCTGCAGCAGGCCGGCCAGTGGCGTGTTGTCCAGTGCCGACCGTGGCTGCTCACGCCGCCAGCGTGCCACCGCCCGGCCCACCGACAGCAGGCCGCGCCAGCTGGCCTCGGGCCGCAGGCTGGCCATGGTGTCGGCGCGGTAGACCTGGTCACTGCGGAACTGGTGCCACACCCGCCCCAGCAGTTCCACCGCGGCCTCGAAGCGGTCGGCCTGGCAGGCCAGTGCGGCGGCATTGATCGCGCCGGCCGACGTGCCCACGATCACCCCGAACGGGTTGCGCATGCGGCCGCGGTGGCCGGTGTGCTCGCGCCGCAGCCGGGCGATGGCGCGCAGCACGCCCACCTGGTAGGCCGCCCGCGCGCCACCGCCGCTGAGCACCAGGGCGGTCAGGGGCGTCTCGTACATGCAAGCGACTGTAAGCGCCGTGCCGTGCCCGCCCGTCTGTCTGCGCCACGGGGGTTCACCGCTGCGCAGCCGGGCCGTGCGGCCCCATACTCCACCAGCCGCCTTCAGGCCCATCCTGGCCAGGCGCGGCAGAAGGACGCCGCATGTTTTCTCTGGTCTATGTCAGCGCAGCCGTCACCTGGTTTTCCGACCGTGAACTGCGCGACCTGCTGGCGCAATGCCGGCTCAGCAATGCGCAGACCGGCATCACCGGCATGCTGCTCTACAAGGACGGCAACTTCATGCAGACGCTGGAAGGCGACGAGCGCACCGTGCGTGCGCTGGAAGCGCGCATCGCCGCCGACCGCCGCCACCAGGGCATGGTGACGCTGCACAGCGGCCACACCGCCGAGCGCCAGTTCAGCGAGTGGACAATGGGCTTCTTCGACCTGAACGCCCCGGCCGGCGACCTGCCCGCCGGCTACACCGAGTTCCTCGACACACCGCTGCGCGAAGACGCCTTCCTGCCCGCGCCGCAGCGCTGCCTGGACC
>JAGOBT010000542.1 GCA_017999135.1 Burkholderiaceae bacterium | reverse complement strand
CCGTGCGCTACAAGCTCGACGGCGCCGAGTTCAACGGGCTGGACATCCATGGCGACGGCCTCACGCTGAACGCCTATGCGCTGTACCCCTGGGTGCGCTCGCGCAATCTCAATGTGTTTGCCGTCGGTTCGGTCGACCACAAGCGCTACGACGACAGCACCGGCGGCATCGCACGGCAGCGCCAGGTCAGCAGCCTGAGCCTGGGCCTGACCGGCGACCTGCGCGACGACTGGTTCGGCGGCGCCGTCAGCACCTTCGAGGCCCACCTGGCCGGCGGCGAGGTGCGTTACGACGGTGGCCGGCCCGGTGCGCTGGACGATGCCCCGCGCTACAGCAAGCTGTCGGTCGGCCTGAACCGGTTGCAGAACGTGGTGGACGGCCGGCTGCTGCTGTATGCCGCGCTGCGCGGCCAGTGGGCGTTCGACAACCTCGATTCAGGCGAGCAGTTCCGCGTGGGCGGGCCCGACGGTGTGCGCGCCTTCGCGCCGGGTGAAGGCACCGGTGACAGCGGCCTGGTGCTCAGTGCCGAGCTGCGCCTGCTGCCGCCCGAAGACTGGTTGGGCCGGCTGGCGCGCGAGACGGTGTTCAGCCTGTTCATCGACCATGGTGAAGTGCGCTTCCGGCAGGATGCCAGCGCGCAGCAGGCCCGGTTCGTCAATGACGCCAGCTACAGCGGCGCCGGCGTGTCGGTGGCCTGGGAACGGCCGCGCACCTACACCCTGCGGGTGAGCCTGGCCAGCCGCGTGGCCGGGGAGCCTCGGTCGGACAAGCGCGTGCGCAACCCGCGGCTGTACGCGCAGTTCACCTACTTCTTCTGACCATGCCCGCCGCCCGCCGCCCCGTCCATCCGCCGGCCGCCCGCCTGGGTGCGCTGCGGCCGGTGTGCCTGGCGGCGGCCTGCGCGCTGCTGCTGGCCGCGGCGCCGGCCGCGTGGGCCCTGCCGGATGGCGCCACGCCCACCCAGGGCCAGGCCCAACTGGCCCACACCGCGCCGGGCACGCTGCAGATCCGCCAGACCACCGACCGCGCCGGTTTCGACTGGCGCAGCTTCCACATCGCCGCCGGTGAGCGGGTGCAGGTGCTGCAGCCCAATCCGCAGTCCATCCTGTTCAACCGGGTCACCGGGGCCGATCCGTCGCTGATCCTGGGCCAGCTGCAGGCCAACGGGCGGGTGTTCCTCAGCAACCCGCGCGGCATCGTCTTCGGCGCCGGCGCGCAGGTGGACGTGGGCGGCCTGCTGGCCACCACCCTGTCGGTCAATGCGACCGCCGGCGCCGACGGCCGCTGGCAGCTGAGCCCGGCTGATGGCGCCACCGGCCTGCTGCGCATGGACGGCCGCATCCGCGCGCCCGGCGGCACGGTGGCCCTGGTGGGCCCGCAGCTCAGCGTGGGCGGCAACGTGCTGGCCGGCCGCCTGGGCCTGGCCGCGGCCGGCGCGGTGCAGGTCGACGTGGACGGCGACGGGCTGATCTTCTTCAACCTGCGCGACGAGCAACTCGATGCGCGGCTGCAGCTGCTGCCCGCCGCCAGCCTGCTGGCCCGCAGCGCCGAGCTGCGGGCCGCGGCGCGCGGCCAATTTGCCGACACGGTGCTCAACCTCGACGGCGTGGTTCGCGCACAGGGCCTGGTGCAGCAGGGCGGCCAGGTGGTGATCGGCGGCCCGGGGCCGCAGATCCTGGTCGATGGTGGCGCCGGCGGCATCACCCGCGTGGCCGGCACGCTGGACGCATCGGCCACTGATGCGGGCCAGACCGGCGGCACCGTGCGGGTGCTGGGCGAGCGGGTGTGGCTGGACAGCACGGCCCGGCTCGATGCCCGGGGCGATGCCGGCGGCGGCCTGGTGCAGGTGGGCGGCGCGTGGCAGGGCCTGGGGCCGCAGCGCCATGCGCTGCACACCCGCGTGGCCGCAGGTGCCCGGCTCGATGCCAGCGCCATCCGCCTGGGCCCGGGCGGCCAGGTGGTGGTGTGGGCCGACGACAGCACGGTGTTCAACGGCCACATCCAGGCCCGCGGCGGCCTGCTGGGCGGCGACGGCGGTGCGGTCGAGACCTCGGGCAAGCTGCGCCTGGGCATCGGCAGCGGCACGGTGGACGCGGGTGCGGCCCACGGCTTCCGGGCCGGGCGCTGGTTGCTGGACCCGCAGGACATCACCGTCAGCGCCACCGGCACCACCACCACGTCCGACGGCAAAGAAGCCTGGGACGACGCGCCTGGCACGGCCCTGACCATCACCCCGGCGGCCTTGAAGCGGGACAACACCCACGTGCTGTTGCAGGCCACCCGCGACGTCACCATCGACGCGGCCGTGTCCCTGAACACCGGCCAGGGCTTCAGCGCCGAGGCGGGCCGGCACGTGGTCGTCACCGCCAACGGCGCGGTGACCACGCTGAACCAGCCGATCAGCCTGGTGGCCAGCAAGGACATGGACGGCCCGACCGTCGGCACCCCGCCCACCGGCGGCAATGCGCACAGTGCCGACCCGGCCGGCCGCGTGCTGGTGCAAGGCAGTCTGGACGCCGGCACCAGCAGCATCACCATCGGGCTGCCGGGCAGCGCCGGGCAGCACCTGCTGGGCGGCAACCCCACGGCGGCCCGCTTCACCGCGGGCAGCCTCACGGTGCAGGGCGCCACGGCGCTGGATGCCGCGCTCAGCCTGGATGTCGGCAGCCTGGGTCTGGCCGGCGCTGTCAGCCTGGCCGCCGACAGCAGCATCACCGTGGCCGACGGCCGGGCCATCACCATCGCCGGCGCCATCGGCGATGGCAGTGCCCCGGCCGCCGCCCGCAGCCTGACCAAGCTGGGTGCCGGCAGCCTGGCGCTGACCGGCGCCAATGCCTACCGCGGTGGCACCACCGTGGCGGGCGGCACGCTGCAGGTCGGCGCCGATGGCCAGCTGGGCGCCGCCGCCGGGGCCGTCACGCTGCAGAACGGTGCCTGGCTGGCCTGGAATGCCGGCAGCACGGCGCAGAGCACCAGCCGTGCGGTGGTGCTGGGCAC
>JAGOBT010000541.1 GCA_017999135.1 Burkholderiaceae bacterium | reverse complement strand
AGATTGGCCGGCTGCCGGGCCGGGACCCGGCGGGCTGCAACGAATCGGCGAAGCAAACCGCAAAGCGCACCGACAAGGAACGGACCGCTTCGAGCCCAAACCACCCAGTCAAGTCGCGCAGCCCGCCTCCATCGCCGCCTGCGGCTTCAGCTGCACCGGCTCGGGCACGCGGTAGCCGTAGCGCACGGCGGTCAGCTCGGCCAGGATGCTGATGGCGATCTCAGGTGGCGTGCGCGCGCCGTTCTTCAGGCCCACCGGGCCATGGATGCGCGCCAGCTGGGCGTCGGTGATGCCGAAGTGTTCCTTGAGCCGTGCCTTGCGCTTGGCCTGGTTGGCGCGTGAGCCGATGGCGCCGATGTAGAACGCCGGGCTGTTGACAGCTTCCATCAGCGCCAGGTCGTCCATCTTCGGGTCGTGCGTCAGCGCGATGATGGCGGTGTGGCCGTCGGGCTTCATCTCCAGCACGGTGTCGTCGGGCATGGTGCGCAACAGCGTGGCGCCGGGCACGGTGAAGCCGGTGGCGTATTCCTCGCGCGGGTCGCACACCAGCACCTGGTAGTCCAGCGCGGTGGCCATCTGCGCCAGGTACTGCGTCATCTGGCCGGCGCCGATCAGCAGCAGCCGCCAGCGCGGGCCGTGGTGGGTGACCAGCGTGGCATCGTCCAGCGCCAGCTCGTCGGTGGTGTTGCCGGGCTGCAGGTCGACGTCGCCGGTGGCGATGGTCAGCACGCGGCGCACCCGCTCGCCACGGTCCAGCCGGGCCAGCAGGTCATCGAGCCGGGTGCACGGGTGCACGGGTTCCAGCACCAGCTCGATCAGCCCGCCGCAGGGCAGGCCGAAGCGCTGGGCGGTGTCGGTGTCGATGCCGTAGCGCACCACCTGGGGCAGGCCGGTGGTCAGCGCGCCGGCGCGGGCCTTGTCGACCAGGTCGTCTTCGATGCAGCCGCCCGACACGCTGCCGGCCACCAGGCCGTCAGCGCGCAGGGCCACGCTGCTGCCCGGCGGGCGCGGGGCCGACCCCCAGGTGCGGGTGATCGTGCCCAGCACCACCCGGTGCCCTTGGGCCAGCCAGGTGGTGGCCTGGCGCAGCACATTCAGATCGACGTTGTCCATGGTGGTCCGGCTTCAGCAATCGGGGAAAAACAAGTGGAACGTAACGGCTGCCCGCCTGCCCGGCGACGGCGCGCATTCCCCTAGGAAACGGCAAGCATACGGCGCCGCCTGGCCTTGGGCGAACCCTTATGGCGGCGGCTTCATAAGGGAAACCCAATCGATGCGTGCGCCGGCCGATCTGCCTAGCATCCGCCGGGCTTACCGAGGCCAGACCATGCGTGCCCCGGTTCCAGACACCGCAGACCAACCCCCAGGAGACGCTTCAATGGGCATGCAGATCACCCTCACTGTCAACGGCGAGTCCGTCACACGCGAGACCGAACCGAACCAGTTGCTGGTGCATTTCATCCGCGACACCTTGCGCCTGACCGGCACCCACGTGGGCTGCGACACCACCCAGTGCGGCGCCTGCACCGTGCATGTGGATGGCAAGGCGGTGAAGAGCTGCGGCATGCTCGCTGCCCAGGCGGCCGGCAAGGCCGTCACCACGATCGAGGGCCTGGCCGCCGCCGACGGCACGTTGCACCCGATGCAGGCCGCCTTCCGCGCCTGCCACGGCCTGCAGTGCGGCTTCTGCACCCCGGGCATGGTGATGAGCGCCGTCGACCTGGTGCAGCACCACGGGTGTCACAACGAGCAACAGGTGCGTGAGGCGCTGGAAGGCAACATCTGCCGCTGCACCGGGTACCACAACATCGTCAAGGCCGTGCAGCAGGGTGCTGCCGCCATGAAGGCCTGAGGAGCACCACACCATGAACGCACGCCAAGGTTTCATCGGCCAGTCGGTCGAGCGCCGCGAAGACAGCCGCTTCCTCACCGGCAAGGGCCAGTACACCGACGACATCAGCCTGCCCGGGCAGACGCACGCCTTCTTCCTGCGCAGCCCGTATGCGCATGCCCGCATCACCTCGATCGACACCAGCGCCGCGGCCAAGGCCCCGGGCGTGGTCGGCATCCTGACGGGTGACCACTTCAAGGCCGTCGGCGGCCTGCCCTGCGGCTGGCTGATCAACAGCCTGGACGGCCAGCCGATGAAGGAGCCCAAGCACCCGGTGCTGGCCGACGGCAAAGTGCGCTACGTGGGCGACCGCGTGGCCCTGGTGGTGGCCGAGACGCTGGACCAGGCGGCCGCCGCGGCCGAGCTGATCGAGGTCGACTATGAAGAGCTGACGCCGGTGGTCGACGCGCTGACCGCGCCGCAGATCAAGGCATCGGTGCATGACGAGGCGCCCGACAACCGCGTCTACCAGTGGGGCATCGGCGACAAGGACGGCACCGCCGCCGCCATGGCCACGGCCGCGCACGTCACCACGCTGACCTACCGCAACAACCGGCTGATCCCGAACGCGATGGAGCCGCGCTGCGCCAACGCCAGCTACGACGTCAACGCCGACAACTACACGCTCTACGTTGCCAACCAGAACCCGCACGTCGAGCGGCTGCTGATGTGCGCCTTCGTGCTGGGCATCCCCGAGCACAAGATGCGCGTGGTGGCGCCCGACGTGGGCGGCGGCTTCGGCAGCAAGATCTTCCTGTACGGCGAAGAGACCGCCATCGTCTTCGCCAGCAAGCTGCTGAAGCGCCCGATCAAGTGGACCAGCAGCCGCAGCGAGGCCTTCCTGTCCGACGCCCACGGCCGCGACCACGCCACCACGGTCAGCCTGGGCCTGGACAAGGACGGCAAGTTCCTGGCGCTGCAGGTGCACACCACCGCCAACCTGGGCGCTTACCTGAGCACCTTTGCCAGCAGCGTGCCCACCATCCTGTACGCCACCCTGCTGGCCGGCCAGTACGCCACGCCCAAGATCTGGTGCGCGGTGGATGCGATGTTCACCAACACCGCGCCGGTGGATGCCTACCGCGGTGCCGGCCGCCCGGAAGCCACC
>JAGOBT010000540.1 GCA_017999135.1 Burkholderiaceae bacterium | reverse complement strand
CCATCCCAAGGTGGTGCCCTACATCGACGCCATCCTGGGCCGACAACCCATCGGCAAGCGGGTGGCCATCATGGGCGCCGGCGGCATCGGCTTCGACGTGGCCGAGCTGATCACCCATGCAGGCCCCTCGGGCGCCACCGACATCGACGTGTTCGCCAAGGAATGGGGCATCGACTTCAAGAACCACCCGCGCGGCGGCGTGACCGGCGTGGTGCCGCAGGTGGCCCGGAGCGAGCGCGAGGTGATCCTGATGCAGCGCAAGGCCGAGGCCCTGGGCAAGACCCTGGGCCGCACCACCGGCTGGACACACCGCATGGTGCTCAACCGCCGCGGCGTGCAGATGGTCGGCGGCGTCGACTACCTGAAGATCGACGACGCCGGGCTGCACACCCTGGTCAACGGCGAGCCGCGGCTGTTCGAAGTGGACACGGTGATCGTCTGCGCCGGCCAGACGCCGCTGCGCACGCTCTACGACGAGCTGCAAGCGCTGGGCGTGCACACCAGCCTGGTGGGCGGCGCCTTTGAATCGGCCGAACTGGACGCCAAGCGCGCCATCGACCAGGCCAGCCGCCTCGCAGCGGAAGTCTGATGGACCAGCCCACCCTGCACTTCACCAACGCCCCCGGCATCCGCCTGGCCCACTTCGAATGGCATGCCGACCGCCGCGGCCAGGGCCCGACGGTGTGGCTGGTGCATGCCACCGGCTTCCACGGCCGGGTGTGGGACCAGGCGGTGCGCCGGCTGCCGGCCGAACGCCATGTCATCGCCATCGAGCAGCGCTGCCATGGCCGCAGCGACCCGGCGCCGTTCGACAACTGGCGCCACTTCGGCAACGACCAGGCCGCCCAGATCGACGCGCTGGGCCTGCAGGGTGCGCTGGGCGTGGGCCACAGCATGGGCGCGCATGCGCTGCTGCAGGCTGCGTCGCTGCGGCCGGGCGCCTTCCGCCGGCTGATCCTGATCGACCCGGTGATGTCCGCCCCAGACGCCTACCAGCAGCCGCCGGTGCCGCTGGGCCAGCTGCATCCCGCCGCCCAGCGCAAGAACCAGTTCGAGTCGCCGCAGGCGATGTTTCACCGCTTCGCCGACCGGGCGCCGTATGCAGTGTTTGACCGCGCGGCGCTGATGGACTACTGCCAGCATGGCCTGCGCCCGGCCGACAGCGGCAGCGGCTGGCAGCTGTGCTGCGCGCCGCAGCATGAAGGCCAGGTCTACCCGCTGGCGCGCAACTTCCCCAGCACCTACGACCTGGTGCACGCGTTGGACATCCCGGTGCTGGTGGTGCGCGCCCGGCCGATGGACCCGGCCATCAAGCCCTGGGACCCGCTGGGCTCGCCCACCTGGCCTGGCCTGGCGGCAGAATTCCCGCAGGGGCGTGACCTGTTCCGCCCCGACCGCACCCATTTCCTGCCGATGGAAGACCCGGCCGGCATGGCTGCGCTGATCGAGGCCGAACTGGCCGCCTTCCCGCCGCCTTGAACCCGACATGACCAGCGCCCCCACCACCCGGACGCTCACCCTGGTGGTGGCGGCGGCGCTGTTCATGGAAAGCCTCACCAGCACGGTGATCGCCACGTCGCTGGCGGCCATCGCGGCCGATCTGCAGGTCGACCCGCTGACGCTGAAGCTGGCCTTCACCGCCTACTTCGTGGCGCTGGCGATCTTCATCCCGATCAGCGGCTGGTGCGCCGACCGCTTCGGCGCCAAGACGGTGTTTGCCGCAGCCATCGGCGTGTTCACGCTGTCGTCCATCGGCTGCGCACTGGCCTGGAACCTGCCCAGCCTGGTGGCAGGCCGCTTCTGCCAGGGCCTGGGCGGGGCGATGATGCTGCCGGTGGGCCGGCTGATCCTGCTGCGCGCCATCCCCAAGGCCGAGATGGTGTCGGCCATGGCCTGGCTGGGCATTCCCACGCTGTTCGCGCCCATCCTGGGGCCGCCGGTGGGCGGCTTCATCACCACCTACCAGCACTGGCGCGGCATCTTCTGGCTGAACGTGCCAGTGGGCCTGCTGGGCCTGGCATTGGCGCTGTGGTTCGTGCCGCAGGTGCGCGCTGCCGACACGCCGCCGCTGGACTGGCGCGGCTTCGCGCTCACCGGCAGCGGGCTGTCGCTGGCGATCTTCGGCTTCACGCTGCTGGGCAGCCGGTCCACCCACCCGGGCCCGGCGCTGGCGATGATGGCCGGCGGCGCCGCGCTGCTGTGGCTGTATGTGCGGCATGCACGCCGCATGCCGCATCCCATCATCGACCTGACGCTGCTGCACAGCGCCAGCCTGCGCATCTCCATCATGGGCGGCAACCTGTTCCGCCTGGCGGTGGGCGCCCTGCCCTTTCTGCTGCCGCTGATGCTGCAACTGGGCTTCGGCATGAGCGCCTTCCAGTCCGGCCTGCTGACCTTCAGCGCGGCGGTGGGCGCGGTCACCATGAAGCTGACCGCCGCGCCCATCCTGCGGCGCTGGGGCTTCAAGCGGGTGCTGCTGGCCAACGCCTGGATCAGCAGCGCCATGATGGCGGCGCTGGCGCTGTTCACCGCGGCCACGCCGGGGCCGGTGATCATGGCGGTGCTGCTGGTGGGCGGGTTCTTCCGCTCGCTGCAGTTCACCAGCCTGAACACGCTGGGCTATGCCGACGTGGCACAGGCGAAGATGAGCCGTGCCACCGCCCTGGTGGCCGTGGCCCAGCAGCTGAGTCTGGCCGCCGGCGTGGCGGTGGCCGCGATGCTGCTGGATGCCTCGCGCCTGGCCGAGGGCCGGCAGGCGCTGGTGGCGGTGGATTTCACCCGCGCCTTCGCCGCGGTGGGCCTGCTGTCGCTGGCGTCGATCTGGTGGTACCGGCAACTGGCGGCGGATGCGGGGGCAGAGATGTCGGGGCACCAGGCGGACTGACGCGGCCGCCGCAGCATCAGGCGGGCGACGGATCCAGCCGGCCGGTGAGCCTGAAACTGCAGCGGACGCCCTGCAACTGCGCCTCGTCGCTTTGCATCGTGCCCTGGCCCACCAGCA